>NZ_ALBR01000095.1:0-34088 GCF_002081505.1 Bacillus sp. CDB3
AGTAAACGAAAACAACGTAAACGTAAAGGTAAAACGGTAAACGTAAGTTAAGTACAGTAGAACGAACTAAATAAAACTAAAACTAAACTACTACTACTACGAAGAGTGATGTTTTTTGTTTAAGATTCTTTGAGATCATCAACTAATTTTTCTGCTAAACGTCTATACATATTACTCATAGTCACGAAGGATGTTAGTAATAAAAACTTTTCTAGTGTTGGATCTTCTAAGGAAGAAACCTTATTTACTTCCGTAACACGCTTATTTACGTCTTGCTTAAAGTTTTCCACATTGGTTTCAGTAAGGGAAAGATAATCTTTATATAGAGTATTTAATTCGAATGTATCATCGTTTATTAACGGTGCATTTATATTTTCTAAGGAGCTTTTTATATCATTAATGGAGAGTGCTCCTTTTAATTGATAAATTAAGCTGATTAAAATCATATGTTCTTTTGAATACTTTTTATTTTTGATAGGGATGAATAGTTTCCCTTTTGCGTAATTGTTAATCATTGTTTTTGTTAATACTTTTTCATCATCAGTTCTCGTTGTATCCGCATAAGTATTCTCAAATAGTTGGACAACTTGGTCTACATATAAGTCGACATTTGGGATATCCTCAAGTTTAATATTTTTTTCTAAATGTAATGATTCAAGTAATTTATTTATATTTTCCACGTAGAACCCCTCACTTTTATAACTTAGTGGAACTTAATGTTTAGTATATCTTTAAATATGGTATTACGAAACAAATGAAATGTAAATGTTGACCCGTATGAATAATATATATATAATTACAAGTAGTTATTAAAACTACATGTAATTATATGAGGGGTGTTTATATGAATGCTTATGTAAGAGAACCGGTTAATGCATTTACTCACTTAGGAGGAGCTGTATTATCATTTATTGCATTATTAGCTATGATTGTGAAGGTTTCTGTTAAGATGCCATCTTTTGCTGCAATTACAGCTGTTATTTTATTTGGTATGGGGATGATGGTCCTTTATATGGCATCAGCTGTGTATCATAGTGTTGTAGCCAGTGAACGTGTTATTTATTTCTTTAGGAAGCTAGATCATTCTATGATTTTTATATTAATTGCAGGTACATATGCACCCTTTTGCTTAATTACATTAAATTCGGCGAATGGTTTGCTATTATTTTGTTTAGTTTATGGAACTGCGATTTGTGGTATTGTTTTTAAAATGCTTTGGTTTAATTGTCCAAGATGGTTATCGACAGCAATTTACCTTCTGATGGGTTGGTTAATTGTTCTATTCTTTGCACCGCTAGCTGATAATTTAAGTACAGGAGGTATTCTTTTCCTAGTACTTGGAGGTATTTTTTATACGATTGGTGGGTTTATTTATGGTGCGAAGCCAAAATGGTTGGAGTTTAAATATATGGGACACCATGAAATTTTTCATGTTTTTGTATTGTTAGGTAGTCTTGCGCATTTTCTAAGTGTATATTGTTACGTAATTTGATCAAAAAACGCCACGCGATGTCTGTTATGTGGCGTTTTTTTATTATCTGATTGGAATCGTGTATTGTATAAAATAAGTGTGGGATAAAATGTAAGTTTTTGTGTTCGCATAATAAACATGGGATAAGAAATATGTGATATACTTTGAGAAGTTTATAATGAATGAAATATGGAGGACTATAATTATGGCAATACTTGTAACAGGTGGAGCAGGATATATTGGTAGTCATACATGCGTGGAATTACTAAATAACGGTTACGAAATTATAGTAGTAGATAATCTTTCGAACAGCTCGGTAGAGTCTATAAATCGAGTGACAGAGATAACAGGAAAACAGTTTAAGTTTTATAAAGAAGATATTTTAAATCGCGAAGCACTGGATACGATTTTTGAAGAAAATACAATTGAAGCTGTTATTCATTTTGCAGGCTTTAAGGCCGTAGGAGAATCAGTAGCAATTCCGTTAACGTATTATCATAACAACATTACAAGCACATTAGTGCTATGTGAAGTGATGCAGAAGCATGATGTGAAGAAGATGATCTTCAGTTCGTCTGCAACAGTGTATGGTATCCCAGAAACATCACCAATTACGGAGGAGTTTCCATTAAGTGCAACAAATCCATATGGTCAAACAAAATTAATGATTGAGCAAATTATGCGTGATGTAGCATTTGCGGATGCAGGATGGAGTATTGCATTACTTCGTTACTTCAATCCATTTGGTGCGCATGAAAGTGGGCGTATTGGAGAAGATCCAAATGGAATTCCAAATAACTTAATGCCATATGTAACACAAGTAGCGGTAGGGAAGTTAAAGGAATTAAGTGTATTTGGAAATGACTATCCAACAAAAGATGGCACGGGTATCCGTGATTATATTCATGTTGTAGACTTAGCAAATGGCCACGTGAAGGCGCTTGAAAAGGTACTTGGCACTACTGGGATAGATGCATACAATCTCGGTACAGGTACTGGTTATAGTGTATTAGAAATGGTTGAAGCATTTGAAAAGGTTTCAGGCAAGGAAGTTCCTTATAAAATTACGGAACGTCGTCCTGGTGATGTTGCAGTATGTTTTGCAGATGCATCAAAAGCGAAGCGTGAATTAGGATGGGAAGCACTACGCGGATTAGAAGAGATGTGTGCAGACTCTTGGAGATGGCAATCAAATAACAAAAATGGCTATCTAGAAGTTTAATAAACAGAAAAAATGACCTTTGCATAAGCAAGAGGTCATTTTTTTTCTGTTTATTTTCCATTAAGTTTATTGGCCACTCTAGTAAAGAAAGTTCGCTGTTTCATAGAAGTGTTTGACTGACAAAATGTATAGTAGTCAATATCTTTAATATAAGTAAAGAGTCTAGAAATGGCATATAAGAATGTAATAGAAGATCCGAGTGCAAAACTAATACCGTAACCATCGAATCCAAATGGTAGTAGAAGAAGACTTAATAACAGGTTTGCAAAAAAGAACAGAGCCGATGTTCGAAATGCCCCTTTACGATCTTCAAAATATAAGAGTAGTAACGTAATAACAAGAACCATACCGTTTGCATAAGCACCAATTATAGTCAGCTGCAAAATAGAGTATTCAAGTGCTACATTCCCAGATTGTGAACTAAACATCCATATTATAAAAATAATAAGTAAAGAAAAAATACCTTGATTACGAAGTATTCGTTCCATTTCTTGTTTTAGGACAAAGTTCATTGATTCTTTTAATTGTAAAATTGTATTTAATGTTGCCCCATTGTTAACTGAACCGAAGAACTTCTTATACCGTTCATAAAATCTTGTTTCAATGGATACTACGAAGAAAATATAAGTTGGGATAATACTTAAATAAGCCCAGAAAACAGAGGTATCATATATTTGATGATAAATAAACGTGTTTTCAATATTTCCTCGCCCTTCTCCGAACCAAATAACAAAGTTACATACCCAAATGCCAATATTGTAAAATAAGCTTGACCAAAATAGTTCTGGATATTTATCTAAATAAGAAAGAAAGGTAAATTGTTCAGTAGCATCACTATTTGGAAACATTCGTACAATAACGATACTTAACCAAACTAATGTAATGAAAGTCCCGATTGTAAAAGAAATTAAAAGCAATAGGGCAAATCCGTGCTCTAATCCAAGTGTTGGATTAAAGTAAGCGATAAGTGCAATTCCACATAGAGAAAAAATTGAACCGATTAAAAATGCAAGAGCGATTGACTGATAATCTTTAGCTGCTGTTAAATAAATGGATTGAATCCAAATGATATTTAAAGCTAAAAATAAAAATAGCATCACGATTTTATAATACAAGGCTAATGGTGTAAAAATTGCAAACAAAAGCCATAAGATAATAGCTAAGAAAAGTGTGATTTTAGTCATTCCTAAAAAGGAAGAAAATACTTTATCAGCTTTTTGCTCGTATAAAAGGTCAGCCACATATCTAGTTACGATGAGCTGCAAGGCACCGTATATAATTTGAGAAAAAATAAAGCAGTATGAAATTGAAATTGTGAAAAGGCGCTGTTCCTCAATTGAAATAGAATGGAACAAACTTAAAATGTATCGAATAGCTGTTACTGCTAAAATAACGACTAACCACGGACCAGCTGTAACAAATAATGAAAATCCGTACGCTTTTATTCTTGAAGAATAGTAGTCTTCTTGGAATAATTTTTGTAAACGAAATCCTATTCCTGCCATATTTTTTTACCTCTTTCTAAGTAGAGCTTACGATAACTATCAACGACACCTGATAATTGGTAGTGCGCTTCAATACGATTGCGCCCATTATCCCCAAATTGTTGAATGGATTCAGGGTGACGATAATACCACTCTAAATGAATGGCAACTTGCTCAGGAGATACAGGTGGTACAACAAATCCGCATTGCCCGTAAGGATCTTCGTCTTGCCCGTAAATTAACTCCCTACAAGAACCGACATCTGTAACAACCCATGGTAATCCTGCCGCCATTCCTTCTAACATAGCTAATGGTTGCCCTTCAGATATACTTGTTAATACGAGAATATCTGTTTGTTTTAAGTAATCTTTAATATTTACTTTGCCGGTCATTATTACATGCTCTTCTAATCCTAATTGTTGAATTAAATCACGACATTCCTGAGCATATTCTGCTTCTTCTGTATCAGGACCTAGTAAGTAAAATATAAATGGAATATTTTTTTCAAATAATAATTTAGCTGCATAAATCATTGTTTTTACATCTTTAATTGGCACAACTCGTATAATAGCGGAAATGATGAGTTTATCCGAATTATACTTTGGTTTACGTAACCCTTTATAGTCAGATAAAGTAACGCCATTTGGAACGATTTTTAGTTTATGAGCCGGGGCACCTAATTCTTTTTGATATGCACTATTTCGGCCGAACAACGTAATTACATCAGCTGCTTGTTCATATGCTTGATGAGACAAGTGATGAAAGAAAGAAACCCATCTTTTTTTGTATTCAATTGGTATCCAAGTAGACTGTAGTATTTCTTCTTCACGCTCCCGAGAATAAATACCGTGTTCAGTTAGAATAAATGGTATATCAGACTTGGCGCTAATTGCAGCACCAAGCAGTCCACCATAACCTGTCGATACAGAATGAATAAGATCTAATTCAGGAAAATCAATTTGTAAAATTTGAATGATTGGTGTGAACATAGATCTCCACATCCAAAAATAATTTAAGAAGGAACCACTACTTTCTTCATATAAATAGCTTTCTTTAACAATTTCATAAAACTCACGACTTTCGAAGAAGGAATGGAGTGTTCCTAGCTTTTGTTTATCCCCTAATATTTGTAATGCTGTTGTATCGTTGGCTTGAAATGTAAACCATTTTTGAAGTGTCTGTACTTCTTGTTCAGTTAAATTAGTTTTTATATGTTTTGATTCATTTTCTGATTGCAAAGGAATCATAATGATATCTTTTACGTTGCTTGGAATTTCATATTGATATTCATCTTCTGTTTTTACTTGAGGGACTATCGCAAAAATCGTAAATTCATGTTCTTTAAACTGCTGGATAATCATTTGAACCCAGCTTGCTACCCCTCCACTTACAAAGGGGTAGCTGCCTTCGACGACCAAACCTATTCTCATCTGTTATTCTCCTTTAATTGGGATCGTAGCACTGGCTTTCGTTAACGTAACGCTATAAATTTGGGAATCAAGCTTTTTAACCGTACCGTAAGAGAATGAGCCAGGTTGTATCTTCTTACCTTCTTCTACACGTATAATTGTTGAAGTATGATTTGGCAACCCTTTATATGCAATGTGAACAGCATCATCTTCATAAGAAACATCTAGGTCACCAGTTTGATAAATTTTCATAGAAGCAGTTGCTTCACTTTGATTCATACTTTTTATATAAGGATATTTTTCTCGTATTTCTTTAATTGTCGTTTTATAAGCTTTAAATAATTCTTCCCATGTTAAGTCACCTGAGCGTTTTTCATCAAGGATATCATCTGGATGGACGAAATGTGAGATAACCCCTAAATTTGCGGTAACATCAGTTAAGATAAATTGCTCTTCATCTGTGATAGCATAGCCACTCGTAATACGCGGGAAGTGATAAATGTTTTTGTTATATTCATCTGGTCCAAATTCTTGAATTAAACTGCCGTTACTTTTACTTCCCACATATAGAGAAGCAACTGTTTCCATAGTTGGAACCGCGTCGTTTAATGCACTTAATCCAGTTGTATTTATAATATTGGATGGTGGTACATAGGTTTTTAGTTTTTCGTTTGGAAAGAAGTTATACACGAGTTTTTGTAGAGCATCTAAGGAGCTCTCCATATCCTCTTTTGAACTCCAAGGAACATATTCAAGTACTTTATCTACTGGGTCTGGTGGTAATAATAAAGGTTGATGGTTATAGCCATGAATACCGATTTCTCCACCGTGACTTAATAATTCTCTTCCAAATAATAAATAGGTATTTCTATTTTTACCTGTGAAATCTTCAAAAGGTGGCGTTACTTTATTTTGGTATGTCCCAATTGCAACACCCGTATATTTAATATCAAGCTCTTCAGAGATATCCTTCATATTTTTCCACCAATGTTTTTTATAAAATTCTTCAACAGAAATTTTTTCTGTTGTTAAGTTTTTTAGTTCTCCCTGTGGAATCGGGGATGGGAAGTCATCGATATACATAATCTCCGCTCCAAGTTGTGCCGTAGCGAAAGTCGGGAAAATAGTACCCAGTGATTGAACGAACATACCTCTACCTAATTTATCGTTCAATGCTGTTGTATTCCAATATAGGACTTTTCCTTCACCGTAGTCATTGGTCCAAAGGATGGGAGTATCTTCCGCTGTAATCCAAGTATTAGTTGTATTCTCATCTAGCGTAATATTCATTGAGCTATGAGTAAACAATGGAGAAGAACTTGAGAGATCTGGATAACCAGGGAATAAAACTTCTTCAAAGGTTAATCCTTTCGCATCTTTGAAACCTTCTTTTTTTGTAATACCAAATAATGTGTTCCAGGAAGGATCTGAATCAAGTCGGTTTGCGATAATAATCCTTCCGCCCATTTGTACAAAATTTTGAATATCGGCTTGTGGAAGTTGCTCCATTATTTCACCTGTAATAATAATCCCTGTATAGGGAGAGGGAGTAAGTCCCTTAATTTCATTAGCTGTAATATCTTTATAGTGTAGGTGTGCGTAATCCATTGCCTTCTTTGTATTAAATTCGACTTGTTGCCCTAATGTATTATCCGTTTTTAAAACGTATAATTGCATTTTCTGTCCATTTTGAGCTACATCTTTCGCTTTGAGTGTTTTAACAGTATCTGTTTCTTTTTTAGGAACAGAAAATTTTTGATAAAAATTTTCTGTTCGATATATAAGGATGGATATAATTAAGAGAAATAAAATGATACTAATAATCCCGATATATATATTAATCCCCTTTTTCAATGTGTGCGCCTCCAAACTGCCTTACAAATAATTGATATTTACGCGGTAGTATATGAACCCTTTTTGCAGCTGCTAGATTATTGATTAAGTCATAGAGCTTGTCCCATAACTTTTGCTCATAATATAGTTCAAGTAACCCAACGTAACCGTAATATGATTCCGGATAGAAATGAATAAGATTTAAAAATTGTTCTTCAGACTTTGCATATTGTTTTGTGTGTAGAAACAGATTTCCAAGGTGGAAAGGGTAAAGAGGTTCGTTAGGGAATAGTTCTACACTTTGTGTAATAAAATTCATAAATTCAGTGATTATTTTTTCTTTTTGCTGATTAGAAAGAAGACCACTGTCTATATATCTTAAATAGTTAGAAACCAACTCTTTTGCAATTCCATTTTGTTGATTTTGTAGAAATTGCTTATTTAAGTATTCAATCTGTTTTTCGTACCGTTCATTTAGTAAATTAATAGTAGTTGCTGCGTAATGTACAGTTTCAGGATCTTTATGGTTAATGGCTTCTTTCAATAAGCCTCCTTCATTAGAAATAGAGGAGGAGCTTAACTGTACAATGAGCTGTTTATGTAATTCAGGCTTATCTAGTTCTAATCCAGAAGAAAATGAAATTAAGTCCATATCTTGTTTTGCTGATTCTAAAATATCTTCGTAATTATCAACGTGAAAGGCAACATAATCAGAGTATTGCTGTAACCACTCGGTTTTTGATCGTCTTATATTAAGTAATAACATGATTACTGATACAATAAGTCCGATAAGCGGGAAAAGAAGCGAGATAATTAAGCAAAATTCAATAATCCCTTTTTTATCTTCAGCAATTAAACCTTTTGTAAATCGGAATAAAAGAAAAACTAAAATAGCGTAAATAAAATAGAGAAGGAGCAAAATCATTAGAATATCACTCCTTTAGAAGAAAGAGCGTTTTGTATACGAGTTTGAACTTGTAATAAATACTTTTCTTCAGTGCCGGGTAATAAAATCATAATTTTTTGCGCGGTCGTATTGTAACCGAATATATCAATATCACGTAAATGATCTTTTAAAATAGAATTTATCATTTCTAAAGAATCTTGTGGAGCATTGAACTCAAAATAGGAATATGGATAAGATAATGTTTCGTACCGTTTCTTTTCTATTTTTAGTAAATGTTCAAATTCATCTTCATAATAAATGCTTGTTTTGGGGAATGTGCGATCCTCTTGACTTGATAGCCAAAGATTAGAAGCGTTTTGTAAACGATCACCCATCCAGCGTAAATACCATGTGAAAAGTTCGAATTGCTCAGAAGTTACTTTTGAAAACTCGATTTCGTCTAATATAATGACGTATTGTACATCATCTTGGAATAGGACGGGACCAACTAAAAGTGGAGCATCTTGAGAATCCTCATCTGTACGGAAAAAAGGTCGATTATGCGCTAGCGCATTTTTGATGACTAACGAAGCGTTTTTAACAAAAATGGATTGAGATAATGTATTTTTACCAGTTTCTGCTCTTAATTTAATGCGAAGCGACTGTTTATTGTTATCGACGTGATAGATACCAATTTTTTTTGCCCCAAAATACATTTTTAGTACATTCATTCCTTCATCGAGTACAATTTCAGGATGTGTATGATTTAAAGCTTTAAACATATGATACATTTTAGATAAGTGGTTATTTGATTCAAGTACACGAGAACGTAGTGTAATACGTGTTTCATCCAATTGTCTCACAACATATTTTAATTCTTTATTTTCAGCTTTTAGCTCATTATTTATCATATGTACATCTTCATAACGTTCTTTTTGGGCAGTACTCATTAGTCCACAACATAAACTAATAACAAGTAAGAAAATCCAACTTATCCAGTAATCTAATGAATAAAAGTACAGCAATATATCATTTCCTTTACATATACCGCTTACAAAAATATAAATCATTGCTTCCAGAAAGGCGAAAAGGGCAATAGATATGCCATACCGGCTAGAAATAATTAATGTAATAAATAAGAGTAAGAAGTATTCATACGTTGGTGTAAGAAAATCAGTTAGTATTGAGAGAAAAAATAGAGCAATAAAGAGAATCGTAGGTTCAATCATTTTTTGTAATAAATTAGATTGTCTATAGTGCATAAAAAAATCCCTTCTTTCGTTTGCAAATTTAATTTTGAGGAATAGTACACTGAAATAAAATACATAATTTAAAAGAATTATTTTAAGATAGATAATATATAAAGCCCAAACTATTTTATCAACAGGGATGTAGTAAATTCAAGTGAAATAAATTCTAATTTCTGTTAATGTATTGCATTTATTGGGATTTTTATAAGAATATCGAGTTTAAAAAAATGTAGAATGTTATGGCATTACTATATTTGTATTAGCATTTAAAGGTGTTAAAAGTTAAAACAATAGAAAATTACAGTTGTATAGGGGGTAATATTATTATGGAGTGGAAACGTTCTATATGCTTTTTAGCTATATTTTCTTTTATTTTTTCCTCAAGTACATCCGCACAAGCAAATGTTGTGGAACCAGTTTTAAAAAATGTACGAAGTTATAAAATTTATTATGGTGAAGCAAATGAGCAAGTAATTGAGAGACTTTCAAAGTATGACATGGTTATTATAGAGCCATATGCATTTACGAAAGAGCAGGTTCAGCAATTAAAAAAATCAGGAACGGTAGTCCTTGGGTATGTTAGTGTTTTAGAATTAGAATCGTGGCATAAATCGCAAGTGGTCGAATCAGACTATTATTATAGAGACGGTAAGAAAATGAAGATTGGGCAGTGGGATACATATATTATGAATTTAGCTGATGAACATTACCGTGGGATTGTTGTGAATAAGGTGAAACAGCAAGTTATTGGAAAAGGAATAGATGGGGTGTTTTTAGATACAGCTGGTGATATTGATGACTATTTTTATGATCAGCCGTCTACACAAGGGAAATTTCGAGAAGCATATGTAAATTTATTAAAAGAAATTAAAAGTGTTGATTCCAACTTGCTTCTTATACAGAATTGGGGATTTGACACAATCAAAAATACATCCTTGAATTTTATACATGGTGTATTGTGGGAAGACTTCAATAAACAAGTTATTGCGAAAGATGAATGGAGTCAAAATTGGATGCGCTATTTTAGACAACAAAGTAATAAAATTGTAACGTTTACCGTTACTCCAAATAACGTATCTAAAAAATATAGTTCTATAAATGGATTTATTCCTACAATTAATCCGAATGATATTTATGATAAATAGCAATTATTAGGAATGAGAAACTATCAAGATTGACTATGACAGCCTAGGTCAGTAATACAATTATCTTATAAAGATGAATGTATTACTGACCAGCTCCTATTACATAATAATGGACTTAATGAATTCGAACGAGCTGTTTATGGTACACTGTGTTACCTTCTTGGCTTGAATATGGTGGTAAGCTTCGTCCAAAGCAATTTGCAATAATGTTGGGGTGATCGTTATATGAAATTCGAATTTCATATAGATCTACAGTGTCATCTAAATCGGCGTAAAAAACGGCAAGATTATTACTGTCGAGAGAGTAGGGGAAGCTTGCTTCTACATTTTCTCCGACTAGTACGGGAAGCTTTATTGGAGTAGAATAAGTAGACCAATCCCATACTTCTATAGTTATGTGATGGGGATAATATTTATCCAAGTTCACAATGTTAACTACAGCAGAAATAGTATTAGATTCTTTCGTTAAAACGCCAGTTGAACGAACTACATATCGAGGAATTCCATGATGAAACATATACATCTTACCTTTCTAAAGAAATTAATATGAATTTAAAATATTCTATGTAAAGGATTAGCAGAATGAACTAGTATAAATGAATCATTCTATTAATTCTCATGGAAATAAAAGAGAATAATTTAAAAATCATCCCAGGTCTTGTCTTGTTGTTAGAGTGCGTTTATAATCAAGTAATCCTATTAACTTTTTGATAGGATTATTTCTTTTTGAAAGCGTTTTTAATTCGCGATGTTAGGGGAATGCTGTTACTTTCAAATACTGAAAAGTTGACTGAGATTAAACAAGAAATAATATTGCTGTATAGCAGTTATTAAAGGTAGTTTCATTTCATTTTTTAAGGTAGGAAGTCTGACTTTTAACATGAAAAACTATGTATGTAGTTTTAAGTAAGAAGAAAGATAATAAAAAATATGATTTTTTATATGGTGGGGAGGTTACAGTGTGAAAACATAAGATTTTCACACGAGTATATATGGGTTATGTGGGATTATTACTTTCAGGTGCAGCCTTATTTTTAAATAGCCTTGTCATACTAGGCAAAGCAGAGATGAAGAGTGCAGGTGTTTTTAATTTATTTGTGGGGGCATTACAAATTATCATTCCGTTTTATTTAATTATGATCTCTGATCAAAGTAATTGGACGGTATATTCATATGCAGCTACTTTTTTATTTGGTTTAACGTATTTGTACGTAGGGGTTACTTTTATTAAGGGTATGGATAGTAGCGGCCTAGGATGGTTTTGTATATGGGTAGCGATTATTGCGTTATTCTATATGGTTGTTTCGTTTGTTCAATTCCATGATGTTGTTAATGCGTTAACATGGTTTATGTGGGCATTACTTTGGTATTTATTCTTTGTATTAAATACACAAAAAAAGAATATCAATCAATATCTTGGAAGAATTGCTTTCGTACAATCATGGGTAACATTGACGTTGCCGTCACTCTTTTATTTTATGGGAGTGTGGGGAGAGGGATTCGTATATGAACTATGGGTTTATGTATCAGTAATTTCTATTTTATATTTCTGTTATTGTATCTTTAAATACCGAGTACGTTAATGTATCGTATGTAGAAAAAACATGGAATCGTTAAACTGATTCCATGTTTTTTCTATTTTAGCGTTTATAATAGAGGTAGTATTTTACAATTTATAAAATGGGGATGATGAAGGTGAAAAAAGTATTGGTGCTAGGGGGAACAAGGTTTTTCGGTAAACATTTAGTAGAAGCACTTTTACAAGCTGGGCATGATATAACAATTGCTACGCGGGGAATTACCGAAGATTCCTTTGGGGATACAGTAAAAAGAATTGTAGTAGATAGAGAAGACGAAAAGTTACTGGAAGAGCGTTTGGAAGGTAAAAGCTATGATGTTGTATACGATAATTTATGTTACAGCTCGAATGCAGCGAAGATAGTGTGTGAAGTGTTGAAAGGAAAAACGAAGAAGTATATTATGACATCTTCAATGGCTGTCTATGAGCCTGCGCTAGACTTGACAGAAGAGAACTTTAATCCGTACGAGTATGCGATTACGTATGGGGATAGGAATGATTTTAATTATAGTGAAGGCAAGCGATTAGCCGAAGCGGTTTTATTTCAACATGCAACATTCCCAGCCGTTGCAGTGCGTTTTCCAGTTGTTATTGGAGAAAACGATTATACGAAAAGGTTACAATTTTACGTTGAACATATTGTGAAGCAAGAGCCTATCGTTGTGGATCATGTAGATGGAGAGTTGTCGTTTATACATGAAAAAGAAGCAGGGCAGTTTTTAGCTTGGTGCGGGATGGAAAGCATAGAAGGGCCAATTAATGCCTGTAGTAACGGGGTAGTTTCCACGGAAGAAATTATTCATTTCATAGAAGAGAAAACGGGGATAAAAGCGCTCATTCAAGAAGCAGGAGACAATATAGCTCCTTATAATGAAGTAACTAACTGTACGTTACATAACGGAAAGGCTCGTGAATTAGGATTTTTGTTCCGAGAGTTGGAACTAGAAATAAAAAATGTTTTACAACATTACATAAGTACAATGAAGTAATCATAAATCCCCCGGTGGCAATCCGGGGGATTCTGGAGGATTTCGACAATACTGATTTTACATTACCAAATTTACCTTATACGCACGACTAATGTTTTTGTGATTGAATTGCTTGTAAATATTTTTCGTTTACTCGGTCCCAGTTTATCGTATGCCACCAGTTGGTAACAAACTCAGGGCGCCGATTTTGATACTTTAAATAATAGGCATGTTCCCATACATCGATGACGAGTAATGGAATTTTTCCTTCTTGCAAAGGTGTATCTTGATTTGGTGTACTCATAACAGCGAGTTCTTCACCATCGAGAACAAGCCATCCATATCCACTTCCAAAACGACTAATGGCCGCTTTGGACAGTCGGTCTTTTAAGTTGTCAAAGGTATCGAAATAATAATCAATTACTTTTGCAACGTCTCCATTAGGCTCGCCGCCACCTCGTGGGCTCATCACTTCCCAAAAAAGACTATGACAATAATGTCCACCACCGTTATTTCTTACAGCTGTAACAATTTCTTTTGGTAAATCATCTAAATTACATAGTAACTCTTCTAAAGATGTATTATGTAATTCAATATAATTTTCTAAAGTAGCATTTAAATTGTTTACATATGTCGCATGGTGCTTTCCGTAATGAATGGAGAGCGATAGATGGCTCGAGTTCATCATAGTCATATGAAAGCTTTGGTAATTGAAATGAAGACATAAAATTACCTCCTTTCTTTTTAAAAAAGTTGGTCTAGGTAAAAAAACTTTACCTGAGTAAAAATTACACCTATTCTTCATGTAAGTCAATAGTAAGTTCTCTAATTTTCTGAAAAATATTACAATAAAAGTAACACTTCCACTTTCGTTTGTGACTCTTATCCTTTTTGCTTATACTGTAAAGTAGTAGTGTCTTGTTGAGATAGAAGGAGATTGTTTATGAGTAAAACGAAACAATTAATAGAGGAAGCAAGTAATTTTATTACTATTTGCTATAAGGAACTTAATAAAGAGCAATTAATAAAAGAGCGTATGGAAGAAATTTTAATAGAGATAGAAAAGACGGGAACGTATGAGCATACATTTGAAGAGCTTGTTCATGGATCACGGATGGCATGGCGTAATAGTAATAGATGCATTGGGAGATTGTTTTGGAGTAAGATGCACATATTAGATGCGCGTGAAGTAAATGATGAAGAAGGTGTATATAATGCATTAATTCATCATATTAAATACGCGACGAATGATGGGAAAGTTAAACCGACAATTACGATTTTTAAGCAATATCAAGGTGAAGAGGATAATATACGACTTTATAATCATCAATTAATTCGATATGCAGGATACAAAACGGAAATGGGAGTAATCGGTGACTCCCACTCTGTCGCATTTACTGATTTATGCCAAGGTCTTGGGTGGCAAGGAGAAGGCACAAACTTTGACGTATTACCGCTTGTATTTTCTGTTGATGGAAAAGAGCCTGTATATAAAGAAATTCCTAAAAAAGAAGTGAAAGAGGTACCAATTGAACATCCAGAATATCCAATTTCATCACTAGAAGTAAAATGGTATGGGGTACCAATGATTTCAGATATGCGTTTAGAGATTGGCGGTATTTCTTATACAGCAGCCCCATTTAATGGGTGGTATATGGGGACTGAAATTGGTGCTCGTAATTTAGCGGATCATGACCGTTATAATTTGCTTCCAGCGGTTGCAGAGATGATGAATTTAGATACTTCCAGAAATAGTACGTTGTGGAAAGACAAAGCGTTAATTGAGTTAAATATAGCTGTTTTACATTCTTTCAAAAAGCAAGGAGTTAGCATTGTGGATCACCATACAGCTGCACAACAATTTCAACAATTTGAGAAGCAAGAAGCAGCATGTGGACGGGTTGTAACAGGAAATTGGGTGTGGCTTATTCCACCGCTGTCACCAGCTACCACTCATATTTATCATAAACCGTATCCGAATGAAATTTTGAAGCCGAATTTCTTTCATAAATGATATTTAGTATAGTTTTTTATGCAAAATATAATTTTTTTTAATTACTGTTATGTAGCAAATGGAAGCCTTTACTCTCGGTTATTTTTGGAAGGATCTTTTTGAACCAAGGAGTTCCTTATGTTATAATCAACTTTCTGTTTCGAAGACCTTATAGAAATATAAGGTCTTTTGTTTTGCTTTTTTATGTAATAGGAATAGAAATTTTCTTTTAAATAAGGGATTTAGCATATTTTTAGGGACAACATAAGTGTGTAGAAAATCGATGAATTATTATGCTTATATAATCATTATGTTTTGGGTGTAAACAATAAAACATAATAAAGTTGTTTTTTTAGATTGCTGAGGAAGGAGGAAGTGTAAATGAGAATGAAGAGTCGAAAAACGGATTGGCCTGTATTTCTTATTAGTGGTGGCTCACTTTTATTATTTGTAATTGCAGTTATTTTAAATAAAAGTTACGTAGAGGGAGTCATTAATAGCAGTTTTGCAGCTTCAATTAAATATTTTGGTGCCTTTTGGCAGGTGTTATTAATTGGTACATTTATTGTGGCAATGTGTATGGCGTTTTCGAAATATGGGAGAGTTAAACTTGGGGGGCTAGAAAAACCTGAGATTAGTACGACAAAATGGCTCGCTATTATTATGTCTACATTACTTGCCGGAGGTGGCGTTTTTTGGGCAGCTGCAGAGCCGATGTACCATTTGATGACGGTGCCACCAATACATGAAGGTATAACTGCTGGAACGAAAGAAGCGGTAATGCCTGCTTTAGCACAAAGCTATATGCACTGGGGTTTCCTCGCTTGGACGATTTTAGGTACAATTAGTGCGGTAGTTATGATGTACGGACATTATCATAAAGGTATGCCGTTAAAACCTCGAACACTTTTATATCCTATTTTTGGAGAGAAGTTGCGAAAGAGTTGGCTTGGAACAATGATCGATGTATTTGCCATTATTGCGGTAGCTGCAGGGACGATTGGCCCGATCGGATTTTTAGGACTACAAGCGAGTTATGGGTTACAAGCATTGTTTGACATTCCTGATGTGTTTACTACTCAATTAGCGATTATTGTTTGTGTAGTAGCTGTTTCTACTATATCTGCGGTAACGGGAATTGATAAAGGGATTCAAATTATAAGTAATTTAAATGTTAGGTTAGCAGTTTTATTAATGGTATTCGTATTACTGTTTGGACCAGGTGGATTTATTATTGATTCATTTGTTTCTTCGTTTGGATTTTATATAAATGAATTTATTCCAATGAGCACATATCGTGGTGATACAGGTTGGTTAGGGTCGTGGACAATCTTTTTCTGGGGATGGTTTATTGGATATGGACCGATGATGGCAATTTTAGTGAGCCGTATTTCAAGAGGCAGAACAATCCGAGAAATCATCGTTGCAATTGGAATTATTGCACCTATTATTACAACGTTTTGGTTTACGATTTTGGGAGGGTCAGGTGTATTTTATGAGTTAATGAAGCCTGGTTCTATTTCGACCGCATTAAGTGAATCTGGTATGCCAGCGGCTATGATTGCAATTACAGAGCAACTGCCACTCTCTAATATTATTGGACCTGCATTTCTTTTATTAACAATCTTATTTGTAGTGACAACAGGAGATTCAATGGCTTATTCGATTTCAATGGCAGTGACTGGAGATGGAGATCCTAGAATTAGTTTGCGAGTGTTTTGGTCGCTTATTATGGGAACAGTTGCAGCGATTCTTTTATACATGGGTGAGGGAAGTATTAATGCATTACAATCATTCATCGTAGTAACAGCTGTCCCGGTATCCATTCTGTTATTCCCAATGCTATGGCTAGCGCCTAAAGTTGCAGGGGAATTAGCCTTAAAACAAGGTATTGTAAAAGAAGAGGAGAAAACTTCCTTCTTGTTCCAAAAAGCTAGTAAATCAAAATAAATAATTGTATTTATATAAAAAGAGGAAGCATTTCATTTGAGATGCTTCCTCTTTACTATTTATTTAACTACTTTTCTCGAAGGGGATCATACTCTATACAGTTTCAATCTATTCTAATACTTTATCTTTCGTCTCTGGGACACATAGTAGCATTGTAACTAAACCGATTGGATAGATAATGAAGATGAGAGATAGTGCTCCCATTAAATTTCCACCTGCAGCAAGTAAGCCGATAATAACAGGCCCAAATCCAGCTAAACCGCGTCCTGTTCCGAAAATAAAGTTCTCTGCTGTCGAGCGAGCTTCAGCAGGATAGTTTTCAGCTAAAACTGCTCCGAATCCTCCCATCATGCCATTGGCAAAGAATCCAAGCAATGCACTTCCCCATAACAATAATGTTGAGTCTGTGAATAAGAAGAAGTAAATGAGACAGTATATAGTACCACCGACATAATAGATTGTAAAAGTTTTACGGCGACCAATTTTATCGGCTAGAATACCAAAAGTTGCAATTCCAATTAGCATGCCAATCGTAGAGATGAACATCCAACCGCTCGCTTTTGCTAATGTGTAGTTATATTTATTTGCTAAAATAGTTGGCATCCATGTGAAAATTCCATAATATCCGAAGTTCTGTATGAATGACATAATAATAAGACCAATTGTTGTTATCGTTACTTTTTTATTTGCAAATAACTTTCGAAGTGGGAACTTTTTCATTTGTTTTAGTTGTTCTGCCTCAGCAGTTGTTAAATGACCTTCAGCCTCTTTTTGTAACAACTCTTTTTTGTATCGTTGTTTTTGTTCCCATATTTTCGGTTCACTTAAACTTTTGCGTACATAGACAGCTAGTAGAGCAGGAATGAGTCCAAATAAGAAAACAGCTCTCCATCCGAAATGCGGTACGATAAATGCTGGAAGGAGTGAAGCGACTAGTACGCCAAATTGCCATCCAAGTGCAACAACGGATGTCGCCTTAGCACGCATTTCTTTAGACCATGTTTCAGTTACGATGGCCATCCCAATCCCGAATTCACCACCAACTCCCATTCCAACTAAAAAGCGAAGAATTAATAATTGCCAATAATCTGTTGCGAAATAAATAAGTGCTGTTGCTAGTGAGAATAGTAAGATTGTGAAGGCCATCGTACGGATACGCCCAAATAAATCAGCAATAAATCCAAATAAATAAGACCCGATTAGCATTCCTATTGTGGTAGCTAATGTTAAGTTTCCACCTTCAACAGGGCTTAAATGAAATTCTTTTAAAATGTAGACGAGTACGAAAGATAAGAGCAACATATCTAAACCTTCTGCTGCATATCCTAGCGCAGAACCAAACAGTGTTTTATATCTTTTCTCCTTCGTTTCCTCTGTTGTTGATTGTACATCAGTAGTGACGTTCATCATTACTCCTCCTTATTTTCTTCTACAGTCGCTATGGAAGAATAACAAAAGGCCTTCTCACCTGATATGATGAGAAGGCCAAAAAAGCATACGTATCCCTAAAAAAGACCATACGTATAGTATATTCCGACTTCCTTCTCAACCTCACGGGGTTGGGTTAAAGGACTGTATTATATTACCTTATTTTTAGCACTCTTCTATTAGATTGTCAAATAAAGAGTGTATTGTTATGTGTAAAATATTTCAAAAGATACTTCATTCTCCTTGACGCCCACTTCATTATTTTCCCATAATAAAACTAACTAATATAAAAAGGAATGAATCACAGATGCTAAATTTAGTACTTATGATGATTGAACGTGTCGGACTTATTGTTATTTTAGGATTTTTACTTTCTCATATTAAAACGTTTAGGCGTCTTCTTCATAAGCAAGACGGATATGTAGATAGGATTAAGCTTATTTGTATTTTTTCAGTGTTTACAATTGTAAGCAATTACACAGGGATTGAAATAGCGGGAAATACGATTATGAATGAAAATTGGCTACAAGGTGTTTCTTCATCAAGTACAATCGCGAATACACGTATTATGGGTGTTGGAATTAGTGGATTGCTTGGCGGCCCTATCGTTGGAATTGGAGTAGGATCAATTGCTGGTATTCACCGTTATATGCTTGGCGGGACGACAGCAGCAAGTTGTGCAATCTCGTCAATTTTAGCAGGAGTTATAACGGGTTATATTGGATACATTTTTAAAAAATATAATCGTACAATTACACCTAAATTTTCAGCGGTTTTAAGTGTTTTTATCGTTTCTTTAGAAATGGTTATGATTCTATTAATTGTAGAGGATGGAATTAGTATTGTGAAAACAATTGCGATACCGATGATCCTTGTGAATAGTTTCGGGAGCTTTATTTTACTTTCTATGATACAAGCCATTTTGCGTCAGGAAGAGAATGCAAAAGCTCTGCAAACACATAAAGTATTACGAATTGCCGATAAGACATTACCATATTTTCGCCAAGGGTTAACAGAAGAGTCTTGTAAACATGTGGCACAAATTATTCACCGCTTTACGGGAACGGATGCGGTATCCTTAACAGATACAGAGAAAATCTTAGCTCACGTTGGATTAGCGTCAGACCATCATATTCCTTCACACAGTTTAATAACAGGTTTATCAAAATCCGTATTAAAAACAGGGAAAATAATGAAAGCGAAGTCTCGTGAGATTATTAATTGTCAACATGAGGGGTGTCCATTACAAGCGGCAGTTGTTATTCCATTAACTTCACATGGGAATACAATAGGGACATTAAAGCTTTATTTTAAAAACTCTAATCAATTAAGTCGTGTTGAAGAAGAGCTAGCGGAAGGGCTGGCGAAAATCTTCTCCACACAGCTTGAGTTAGGTGAAGCCGAGTTACAAAGTAAGCTATTGCAAGATGCCGAAATAAAAGCGCTGCAAGCACAAATCAATCCGCATTTTTTATTTAATGCAATTAATACAGTGTCAGCTTTATGCCGAACAGATGTAGAGAAAGCGAGAAAATTATTGCTACAGCTTAGCGTTTATTTTCGTTGTAATTTGCAAGGGGCACGCCAATTACTTATTCCATTAGAACAAGAGTTGAATCATGTACATGCATATTTATCGTTAGAGCAAGCGAGATTTCCGAATAAGTATGAAGTGAAGATGTATATTGAAGAAGCACTAAAGGTAACTTTAGTTCCACCATTTGTGCTTCAGCTATTAGTTGAAAATGCATTGCGCCATGCTTTTCCGAAAAAGCAGCCAGTGTGCCAGGTTGAGGTACATGTGTTTGAAAAGGAGGGGATGGTTCATTTTGAAGTGAGGGATAATGGACAAGGGATTGAGAGTGAACGTCTAGAGCAATTAGGAAAAATGGTAGTTCCATCAAAGAAAGGGACTGGAACAGCTTTATATAATATTAATGAGAGACTTATCGGGTTATTTGGGAAAGAGACAATGCTTCAAATTGAAAGTGAATTAGAGCAAGGGACAAAGATCCTCTTTGTAATTCCGAAAAAAGTAGGGGAGGAAAAACGGAGTGTTAAAAGTATTAGTAGTTGATGATGAAATGTTAGCACGCGATGAATTGAAATATTTATTAGAGCAAACGAAAGAAGTAGAGATAGTAGGTGAGGCGGATTGTGTAGAGGATGCATTAGAAGAATTAATGAAAAACAAACCAGATATTGTTTTTCTAGATATTCAATTATCTGATGATAATGGATTTGAAATTGCAAATATATTAAAGAAGATGAAGAATCCACCTTCAATAGTGTTTGCTACTGCATACGATCAATATGCGCTGCAAGCGTTTGAGGTAGATGCGCTAGATTACATTTTAAAGCCATTTGATGAAGAACGTATCGTACAGACATTAAAGAAATATAAAAAACAAAAGCAAATAAAATTAGAAACAAAGCAAGATGTAAAGAGTGTAGATGTAACGACCGAGATGCATAAATTAGCATTACCAATTGAGGAGTCAATTGTACTTATTAATATTGAAGATATTGTTTATGTAGGGCTTGTAGATGGGAAAGTAGCTGTAAAAACAATGAAAGAAACATATGTAACACATGATACACTTGTGATTTTGGAAAAGAAATTACCGCAAACCATTTTTATGCGTGTTCACCGTAGTTTCATTGCTAATATTAATCATATTACTGAGATACAGCCGTGGTTTAATTCGACTTATAACTTAATTATGAAAGAGGGATCTAAAGTCCCGGTTAGCCGTACATATGCAAAAGAACTTAAAAAGCTGCTTCGTATTTAAGGAGCAGCTTTTGTATTTCATCCTATAATTTTTGCAACTGGCCGTTTATATTTGACGCCCTATTATGTAAACGCTTACTTATCAATTTATATCCTATACAATAAAGGTACCAAATCAAAAGAGGTGGCCAAAATGAGCACAAAAAAAGTATATGGTTTTCTATCACAAATATTCGTTTTTTCAGCTATTATGTTGGTTTCTAATATTATCTCAACACATTTGCCAATTCCGATGCCTTCATCAGTAATCGGGTTAGTCGTATTATTTAGTCTATTATGTTTAAAGGTTATTAAATTGGAGCAAGTTGAATCACTCGGAACAGCTTTAACAGGTATCATCGGATTTCTTTTCGTCCCATCAGGTATTTCAGTTATTAATTCTCTTGGTGTAATGAGCCAATATTTCGTACAAATCTTAACTGTAATCGTTGTCGCAACAATTATTTTACTTGCTGTAACAGGTTTATTTGCACAATTGATTTTAGGTAAGGATGACAAGGAAACAAAAGATACAAAAGAATTGAAAGTTGTAAACAAAGGAAGCAAACACGGAAAAGTCGCATAACTATTTTAGACCATACATGGTTAGGAGGTAATGAACATGACAAGCACAATGACTCCATATTTCGGAATCGTCGTTTCATTAATTGCATACGGAATCGGAACGTTTTTATTCAAACACTCAAAGGGATTCTTCTTATTTACACCACTATTCGTAGCAATGGTATTAGGGATTGTATTTTTAAAGGTAGGTAACTTTACTTTTGAAGAATATAATACTGGCGGAAAAATGATTAGTTTCTTCTTAGAGCCAGCAACAATCGCCTTTGCAATTCCATTATATAAACAAGTTGATAAGTTAAAAAAATATTGGTGGCAAATTTTATCGGCTATCGTGGTTGGATCTATTTGTTCGGTGGTTGTCGTGTTCATTGTCGCAAAAGCAATTGGTTTAGATACAGCTGTAATGAACTCAATGTTACCGCAGGCAGCAACAACAGCAATTGCGTTACCAATCTCTGAAAGTATCGGTGGTATTCCAGCAATTACATCATTCGCAGTTATCTTTAACGCAGTTATCGTATACGCATTAGGAGCTTTATTCTTAAAAACGTTTAGAGTTAAACATCCGATTGCTAAAGGTTTAGCACTTGGGACAGCAGGACATGCGTTAGGGGTTGCAGTAGGTATCGAAATGGGTGAAGTAGAAGCAGCTATGGCAAGTATCGCTGTGACAGTAGTTGGTGTCGTAACAGTGGTGGTTATCCCGATGTTCATGCCATTTATTGGATGATAAAACTTACTTAAAAAAATATAAAAGCAAGTTATTTGTAGGACGGATTTCTACTGATAGCTTGCTTTTTATGTTACAGTAGTGGTAAGACCTATTTTTAGGGGAATAAAAGTTTCCTTAAATCTTCATTAATACTGTGCATAATGCGTTTTGAAATAGGTCATTGTATTGTAAAATAAGAAGTAACATAATATAGTAGCACAATTAACGAGCGGTTAGGCTTGAAGATAAATTGCTCGCAATGGCTTTAATATTAAAGGATAATTATAAGTAGAGAATAGAGAGAGATCTACTTGTTAATGTTTTACTTTATAGGACAGGAGAGAGTACTCGTCGATTATGCAAATAAAAAACCTGTTTCAAAGCAAAGGATTTCAGAGGTTAATCGTATTAGTATTACTTGCTCTCATATTGTATGGGATGCAAAGTATGTTAAATTTAATTTTAATTACGTTTATGTTGACGTATTTAATGGATCGATTCCAAAAGTTTATTTCTCGTAAATTAGATCATTTCATGCCAATTAATCGGAAAATTATTATAGCGCTTTTATATGTAATGTTAGTGGCGGGAATTGCCATTACGCTATTCAAATATTTACCGGTATTAACAATACAAATTTCACAATTGATTTATCAATTTAATGTATTTTTAAGAAATCCACCTGATAGTGAATTAATTAAGTATGCAGTTAATGCTGTTAATCATATGGAGCTTTCTAAATATGTAGGGCAAGGCGTAGACATTTTGTATAAATCTATTACGAATGTTGGGAAATTTGGCCTTCAAGTTTTACTTTCTGTAATTTTAAGCTTATTTTTCTTACTTGAAAAAGCACGTATCGTTGCTTTCACTTCGAAATTTAAAGAAAGTCGACTTGCAATTTTCTATAACGAAATAGAGTATTTCGGAAAGAAATTTGCACGTTCATTCGGAAAAGTAATCGAAGCACAATTTTTAATCGCAATTGTTAACTGTGTTTTATCTGTTATCGCATTATGGATATTAGGATTCCCACAATTACTAGGTTTAGCGTTAATGATTTTCTTGCTTGGTTTAATTCCAGTCGCAGGTGTTATCATTTCGTTATTCCCACTTTGTATGATTGCTTACAACATCGGCGGTATTATGTATGTTGTTTATATTATAGTTATCGTAACAGTCATTCATGCGCTTGAAAGTTACGTATTAAATCCAAAGTTTATGTCGCAAAAAACGAATTTACCGATTTTCTATACATTTATGGTATTAATTTTCTCAGAGCACTTCTTAGGTGTATGGGGACTTATTATCGGTATTCCGATTTTCATTTTCTTATTAGATGTTTTAGATGTAACAAGTGATGAAAATGAGAAAGATATTTCTAAAAAATAAAGTAAAGAAAAAGCATCGATATTCGATGCTTTTTCTTTTATAACATCATGTTTCTTATGCCATACTGTAAGGAGAATATAGAATAGGGGTGAAATAATGGCTGTAAATGAAAAGATAGAATTGGCTACGTTTGCTGGAGGGTGTTTCTGGTGTATGGTTTCGCCATTTGAAGAGATGGAAGGGATTATACAGGTCGTTTCAGGTTATACAGGTGGTCATAAAGAAAATCCGACGTATAAAGAAGTGTGCGCGGAAACAACGGGACATTATGAAGCAGTACAGATTACATTTGATGCAAATAAGATGCCGTATGAGGAATTGTTAAATATATATTGGAAACAAATTGATCCGACCGATATTGGAGGCCAATTCCACGACCGCGGACAGTCTTATGAAACAGTGATTTTTTATCACGATGAAGAACAACATAAAAAGGCAGAGGCTTCAAAAGAAGAGCTTGCAAAGAGCGGGCGCTTTTCAAAACCAATTGCAACAAAAATATTGCTGGCTACTACGTTTTATCCAGCTGAAGAATATCATCAAGGGTATCATAAGAAAAATACATTCCGTTATGAGTTATACCGTAAAGGTTCAGGACGAGATGCCTTTATTAAACAACATTGGCCAAAAGATAATGCCCATTTAAAAGAAAAACTCAATGAGATGCAGTTTTATGTAACACAGGAAAATGGAACTGAACCGCCCTTTCAAAATGAATATTGGAACCATCAAGAGGAAGGACTGTATGTAGATATCGTTTCAGGAGAACCATTATTTACTTCTTTAGATAAGTTTGATAGTGGATGCGGTTGGCCTAGTTTTACAAAGCCAGTTATGTCAGTAAGTGTGAAAGAAAAGATGGATGTTAGTCATAATATGACGCGTACGGAAGTGAGAAGTAAGGAAGGCGATTCACATCTAGGGCATGTATTCCCAGATGGTCCAGGACCAAATGGCCTTCGGTATTGTATAAATTCAGCAGCTCTCCGATTTATCCCAAAAGAGGGGTTAGAGAAAGAAGGATACGGTGATTTCTTAATTTTGTTTGGAAATAAAAAATAACCTCGCAGTTAGCGAGGTTATTTTTTTAGTTTATTTTACTTTTTTCTTTTTAAATTTGCTTAGTGCTTCATAAACGATTGGAACAATAAGAAGTGTTAATAACGTTGAACTCGTTAATCCACCAATTACGGTTACTCCAAGCCCTTTAGAAATTAAGCCGCTACCTTCAAATCCTAATGCAAGAGGGATAAGAGCCCCGATTGTTGCAATTGCAGTCATTAAGATAGGGCGTAGACGTGTTGCACCAGCTTCTAGTAATGCTTCACGTGTTGATAGACCTTCGTTTTCTTTATGAATAACACGGTCAATAAGTACGATTGCATTCGTTACAACGATACCAATTAACATAAGCGCACCAATCATTGCAGATACACTTAATGTTTCGCCAGAGATTAATAAGGCAACGAGTGCACCAATGATTGTGAATGGTAGCGAGAATAAGATTGCAAATGGTGCAAGGGCACCGCCAAATGTAACGACAAGAACGAAGTATACAATGGCAATTGCAGCTAACATCGCTAGGCCAAGTTGCTTAAATGATTCTTGAATATCTTTTGTAACACCGCCCATAGAAACATCTATACCAGAAGGAAGATCCATTTTATCCACTTCTTTTTGAACGGCAGCAGATGCCTTTGAAACGTCATCAGATTTTAATTTTGCACTTACTTCCGCATAAACACGGCCATCGCGGTGTTTTACTGTATTCGAAGTTTCTCCTTCTTTTACAGTCATAACATCTTTCACAGCCACTTCATTACCGAGTGGTGTTGTAATTTTGCGATTCGTTAAATCATCAATTGTTTCATAATTTTGTTTTTTAGCTTCTACATATACATTTATATCTTTACCGTCTTTTTTAATTGTTGTAAGAACAGGGCGATCATGTTGATTAGAAAGTCCCATTCCGATTTGGGCAGCCGTTAGGCCCATTTTACTTAGCTTTTCTTGATCTGCAACTAAAGTGTACTCTGCATATGTTTTCGCAATGCTAGAGTCTACGTCTTTTAAGTCTTTATTTTTCTTCATGATATTTTGAATGTCTTTAACGACAGGTTTAATTTCTTCAGAGCTATCTCCGTAAACGTATAGTTTAATTTCATTGCTACCGCCACTTGCTCCGAAATCTTGGTTTTTCCATTCGCCTTTTCCAGACATCTTTTGTAAATCTTTAACGACTTGTTCTTTCTCTTTTTCAAAGTTTTTCGTATCGTTATCATATTGAACGAAGAACATTGCTTGATTTGTTTGACCAGGGCTCATTGGGTTTTCGCCGCCTAATGAGAATTGAATCGTTTTGACGTCTTTATTATCTTGGAAATGCTTTTCAGCCTTCGTTGCAATTTTTTCGACGTCGTCTAACGTTTGACCTGGTTCAGGTTTGTACGTTGCAATAATCATTTTCTCTTCTTCAGATGGTAAGAAGCTGACACCGATAATTGGTACAAGTGCAAGGCTACCTACTAATAGAAGAACAGCAATACTTGATGTAATAATTTTATGGTTTAATGCCCATTCAAGTATACGTTTATAACCGTTTGCTAATTTACTTGGTTTTTCTTCATGATGTACCTCTTTTTCTCTCATGCTCTCTTTCTTAAATAAGGAGTGAGCTAGCATTGGTACGATTGTAACGGCCACTAGTAACGATGCTAATAAAGCAAAGACGATAGTTAAGGCGAATGGTAAGAACATTTCACCAATCATACCTTTTACAAGTCCAAGCGGTAAGAATACAGCAATTGTTACAATGGTAGAAGACATGATTGGGATAAACATTTCTTTCGTAGCTTCACGAATTAAATCTTTCCCGCGTAGTTTTTCTTCTGATAACGACATACGTCGGTAAATATTTTCAATAACAACAATTGAGTCATCAACAACGCGTCCGATAGCGACTGTCATTGCTCCAAGCGTCATAATGTTAAGTGTAATATCCATTTGTTTTATAACTAAAACAGCAATTAATAAAGAAAGAGGTATAGAAACGACAGAGATTAACGTTGTTCGGATATTTCGTAGGAACAACATAATAATAACAATCGCAAAGATAGCCCCGAAAATTGCTTTGCTAAGCATTGTCTCAACTGATTTCTCAATAGGTGCGCCTTGGTCGAATGTTGAAATAATCTCAAGGTCTTTATATTTTTTCTCAAGGTCTTTTACTTTATCTTTAACAGCATTTACAACATCAACTGTATTCGCATCAGCGGCCTTCACAATTTGAATTCCAATTGCTTCTTTTCCATTCGTTCGAGAAATAGATTCTGCTTTCCCAACTTCTTTAATGTCAGCAATTTCGTCTAATGTAACTGTAGGAATTCCACTCATAGCGGCTGGATTCATTTGCGGCGATTGTGCACCAGCTCCAGCACTTTGACTACCTTGACCATTTGGTGATGAAGGGATAGCTGGAATTTTTAATTCTTTTAATGCTTTAATTGTTGTAATGTTACCGTCTACAACAACTGATTTTTCCGTATCTTTAAATGTATATAAGCCAAGTGGTAAAGATACATCCGAACCTTTAATAATATTTTTTACAGTATCTTCACTTAAACCTAATTCTTTCATCTTATCTTGTTTGAAGACAAGTTGTACTTCGTCTACTTGTTGACCTGTGATTTGAACAGATGCGACACCATCAAGTCCTTTTAAACCTGGAACAACATTTTTTTCAACATTTTCAGTTAAGGTAGCTAAAGATTCATTTTTACTTGCTACGCTTAATGAAATAACAGGAAAGGCATTAAAGTTTACTCGAGAGACTTTCGGGTCTTTCACACCTTCCGGCAGTTTCATATTTACGAGTGCCTCTTTAACTTCTGTTTCGGCTTTATCCATATTTTTATCAAAATCATATTCTATTTGAATAGAAGATGCATTTTGATAAGATGACGAGCTAACAACGTTTACGCCGCTTAAATTTTGCAGTTGCTCTTCCATCGGTTTTGACACTTTATCAGCTACTTCAGCTGGTGTAGCACCAGGATAAACCGTAGTTACTGTTACAATCGGTGTTGTAATATCAGGAATTGTCTCCAGCTTCATATTGAGTCCAGAATAAATACCTGCAATAGTAACAATAATGGTTAGTAGCCAAACTGCGAACTTATTTTTTAACGAGAAATTGATGATTTTGTTCATGTTTGCGCTCCCTTTTCATTGTATTGACCAATTGGTCAGTCTAATACATAATATAACTGACCGATTGGTCAGTCGTCAATGAAAAGAGATGGTATAATAAAGTTAAACTGTAAGGGGAGAAACTTTTTTATTATTTCTTACTGAATCATTAGCTTTTATTAATGAAATTTCTATGTAGGTAGTAGTTTTGCTACTTGTTAATATAAGATTAAATTGAATTTAAATTTACATAAGATGCGAAATTAAGTTTAGGAGAGAAGATATGATATGAAAGAAAAAGAGCGCTTAATTATAGAGATGGCTATGAAGTTATTTGCGACTAAGGGTGTAAGTGCAACGTCAGTACAAGAAATTGTCACAGCTTGTGGTATATCAAAAGGGGCTTTTTATTTGTATTTTAAATCGAAAGATGAGCTTTTATTAGCGACACTTCGATATTATTATGACAAAATCCAAAAGAAAATGCTGGAGATTGAAAAAGAGTCTTTACTACCACGTGAAAAATTTGAAAAGCAGTTATATTTTCAGTTTACTGATGTACAAAAACATAAAGAATTTATTATTATGCATGCAAGAGAAAATGCTATTCCGTTTAATAAAGAAGTAGAAGAGCTTATGATACGGATGAAGTTAGAATCTCATGCATTTTATCGGAATAGCTTATTGTCTATTTATGGTGAAAAGGTCGGTCCATATTTATTAGATTTAGTAATTATGGTGGAAGGGATATGCCACGGTTATTTACAATTGATTATTTTAAATGAACCGGAAATTGATTTCTCTCATGTTGCTTCCTTTATTTTAAAAAGAGTAGAAGATTTAGTAGAAGGGCTTCTAGACTCTTCGGAGGAACCTGTTTTAAATGAAGAAAAGATTGGGGAGTTTTTTTGTAGCTCAGAGCTTATTAAAGAACAGGTGAAAGAGCATTTTTTACATGAAATTATTATATTAAAACGAACATTAGCAGATCAGCTGGAAAATGATGAGGTTTTAGTCACTTTAGATGTTTTAGAATCCGAAATGAGAGTTCAAAATCCGAGGATTCCAGTTATTCGAGGGATGTTAGCGAATTTGGAAGCGTATAATGATTTGAATGATTTTAGATTGAGGTTAGCTCGATATTACTATATAAATTGAGATTTTAATCAGTGGGATTTCATTCCCACTGATTAAAGTTGAAAAAAATTTTTTATTTTACATTCTGAAATTTATACATGTCACCATAAACATTGGTGTCGTTGTAAATAAACAATACAATATCTGCATTTTGTTCTTCTAGTTGCTGTTTCACACTTTTTCCTTGCGTGTAACGAGGATCAATAAACGTTGTTTTAGCAAAATTACGTGCAAATAAAGGATATGTAGCATCAGCATACGAATCTTTTAAGATAACAAGGTGTAAATCGTTTTCTGCCTTTTCGTTAATGATGTTTATTTCAGGGAAATCCGTTTGATAAACACTAGCATATCCAGGGGCAGGAATATCCTTTTCTTTTCCGTAAAACTGAGCCATAGATTCCTTAGCGGTATCATCTTTAATAGCACCATAGTAAACCGTGTAGTTGTCCCAAGATTCACTGGAATTATAGTGGACATATGGAATTTGTACAGATGAAGTATCAATTAAGCGGTACAATTGATTATTCCAGCTACCAACAAACTTTCCTTTCAGTTTTTCCCAGTTAATCGTGTAGTCATCTTTCTTTATTGGTTGTCCTTTATATTTGTCTGAATGAGAATTAATAAAGTTCATCGTATCCTCATACGCATAAAAGGCACCTTCCATATTCCAATGGTGGTCTGTAGTTAAATACATTCGTTCTAATTCTTCGTTAGTAAACCTTTCTTTAAACATTGGTAATACATCAATAATAGGGAATTTCGTTTCTGCTAATTTCTCAGCAAGGTGATCCCTAAGAATTTGTTCGTAACCAAGATTTAGGTAAGAGGGAAGCTTATACTGTAACGCTGTCTGCTTACTAGGAACTAAAGAAAAATAGAATTCTGTTTGTGGGAAATTGTTTTTCAGAGTATTTAATTCCTGAACCCCAGCATCAACATCGTTTAAATGATTTTCCATATTAGGTCTATTAAAAATAAATTGATCGTTTGTAACATGAATGTTGTTTACGAATGTTCTATTCATAGACAGTTGGAATTTTATATAACTTTCAAGAAAGAAATCTCTAGGTCCAATATGGTCTGTAAAATGTGTTTCGATACCTTTAAATAATTCTCCAGTTTTTATAGTAGAAGCATTTACAGCAGGTTTAATTGCTAAGTTTCTGTTCTCAAATTCAGAAAATGTCTTTTTATCTATAAGGATAACTTTTGCTGTCCAAATACCGACTCCAAAAATAACTGTAAGGAACCCCATTATTAAAGTGAGGTTTTGAAATTTTTTCATAGTGAACCTCCTTTAAAAACGGAAATAAATAAATGGATTATAAGTTGCATTTGTTAGGAATACTAAAACAATGACTAAAATACTTAAATAATATACTGGCGATAAAACGGCAAATCTTTTTGTTGATAATATTTTTTGTAACCATGGGAATACGGGCGCTGCAGTAATAATAGCTAATAAGAAAATACCCCAATAATTCATTATATAGAAATAACTGTTAATATCTGTTAACGGACCGTTAAATCCGAACATGGATTTTAGAAATTCAAGGCAATAACTGAAATTATCTGCACGGAAGAATACCCATCCAATAATAACTAAAAACATAACGTAAATATGTTGGAGAGGACTCCATAATTTTTGAAGTAGATTTTCAAGTCCCGCTTTTTCAAGTGCAATTAGCATTCCATAATAAATACCCCAAATCATAAAGGTCCAACTGGCACCATGCCAAAAACCGGTTAATCCCCATACGATGAAGAGGTTACGATAAACTTTCCAAGTTGTAACCCGATTTCCTCCAAGTGGAATATAGACATAATCACGGAACCAAGAACCGAGTGAAATATGCCAACGACGCCAAAATTCAGAAATGGATTTTGAAATATATGGATAATTAAAGTTTTCTAGAAAATCAAATCCAAACATCTTTCCTAATCCAATTGCCATGTCACTATATCCAGAAAAATCAAAGTAAATTTGTAGTGTATAGGCAATGGCTCCCATCCAAGCTAATGATACACTCATATCAGAAGGGTTCATTGCGAAAATCTCATCGGCTATAGCGCCTAATTGGTTAGCGATTAAAACTTTTTTACCTAAACCAATAATAAATCGGCGGACACCTTCAGAGAATTTTTCGGCATCAACAGTTCGTTGATGTAATTGGTGAGAAATTGTATTATAACGAACAATTGGTCCTGCTACTAATTGTGGAAATACAGTAAAGTATAAAGCTAAATCAAAGATATTTCGTTGAGCATCGACTTTTTTCTTATAAATGTCGATAATATAGCTCATTGCATGGAACGTGAAAAATGAAATACCAATTGGTAAAGGTATTTTTTCAAGAATAATATTGGTATGGAAGATAGAATTGATATTATCGACCAAAAAGTTTGCGTATTTAAAATATCCTAAAATAGCGGTGTTCATTACAATTGCAAACGTTAACAATATTTTTCTTTGACCATTTGTGAAGCGACTATTCCCTAACAAGATACCAAACCAATAGTTAACAAAGATAGAGAACAGCATTAGGAAAACATAAATGGGTTCGCCCCAAGCATAAAATACTAAACTAAAAAATAATAAAACCATATTTTGTAGTTCTTTGCGCACAGCATAATAAATTAAGAGTACGGCAGGTAAAAATAAACATAAAAAGACAAGATTACTAAATACCATTTTCAATTAATTCCTTTCCTATTTTATCTAAATGATACCAAAATTATCTTCTGAATGTAAGATTATAAAAAATAGGATAGTATTTACATTTTGAATTTTTTTATATTGTGAGAGATACAAAAAATCCTTTTTTATAAAAAAAAGAGCCGTCCCTAAATATTTTTTAGGAACGGCTCTTTTTAACTGACATGAAATAATTTAGTTGTTTTTTTCTGCCCACTCTTCAACATTCCAAGTTTTTGTGATCCAACCTTCATAAAATTCTGGTTCGTGACATACAAGAAGGATTGTCCCTTTATATGCTTTCAGAGCTTTTTGAAGTTCTTCCTTTGCTGTAACATCAAGATGGTTTGTTGGCTCATCGAATAGGATCCAGTTACTTTCTTCACCCATTAGCTTGCATAAACGAACTTTTGCTTGTTCGCCACCACTTAATTGATTTAGCGGGCGAGAGATATGCTCATTTTTTAATCCGCATTTCGCTAACATTGCACGAATTTGATGTTGGTCCATGCTAGGGAATGTGTTCCAAACATCATCAATTGGTGTTATATTATCCGCTTTTACTTCTTGCTCAAAGTATGCAGGCTCTAAGAAGTCACCAAGACTTGTTTTACCGCTTAAAGGTTTAATTTTTCCTAAAATCGTTTTTAGTAATGTTGATTTACCGACACCATTACAACCAACGATGGCAATTTTTTCACCGCGTTCAATTGTCATTGTTAGTTTTGGTAATAATGGATGTGTATATCCGATTTCTACATCTTCGCCTTCAAAGACGAAACGACTACTTGCACGAGATTCCTTAAATGAGAATTCCGGCTTAATTGCTGTTTCAGGACGATCAATACGCTCCATGCGATCAAGTTGTTTTTGACGACTCTTTGCACGACCTGTCGTTGAATAACGAGCCTTGTTCTTCGCGATAAAGTCTTCTTGCTTTTTAATAAACTCTTTCTGTTTTTCATAAGCATTTATATGTTGATTTTTATTAATTTCTGCTAGTTCTAGGAATTTTTCATATGTCGCTGTATAACGCGTCATTTTTGTAAATTCTAGATGGAAAATAACATCAACACATTTATTCATAAATTCTGTATCATGGGAAATTAATAAGAATGCATGTGGGTATTCCTTTAAATAAGTTGTTAACCAATGAATATGTTCAACATCTAAATAGTTAGTAGGCTCATCTAATAGTAATACTTCTGGTTGTTCAAGTAATAATTTTGCTAGTAATACCTTTGTACGTTGTCCACCACTTAATGCAGCAACATCACGGTCCAAACCGATTGCATCAATTCCAAGACCACGTGCCGCTTCTTCAATTTTAATATCTAATAAATAGAAACCACCTGCTTCGAGGGCATCTTGTATTTCCGCCATCTCCTCAAGAAGTTCCTCTAATTCTTCTGGTGTTGCAGTTCCCATTTTTTCTGCAACTTCATTTAAAGCTTTTTCTTTTTCAAATAAAGGTAAAAATGCGTCAGCTAATACATCACGAATTGTGCGACCAGGCGTTAAAATTGTATGCTGGTCTAAGTAACTGTAATTGGTACCAGGTGTCCATTCTACACGGCCCTCATCATGGATAAGTTGACCAGTAATAATATTCATAAATGTTGATTTACCTACACCGTTTGCACCGACTAATCCAACGTGCTCACCTGCTAGTAATCGCATAGATACATCTTTAAATAATGTACGATCACCAAATGTATGTCCTAGTTTGTCGACTGTTAATAAGCTCATAGTATCCTCCGTCCAACTTGAAATAGTACCTTGAATCATGATACTAAATTCTTTCGTATAATGCTATCATTTCAAAATGTATATTTTTTCAAGAATTATTTTACGTTCATTTTTTGTGGAAATATCATAGTAAAAAAAGTATCTACTTATTATTAAGTTAACGTTTAACTTTAACGTTAACTTTACGTTTTAGTTTACGTTTACGTTTAACTTTTACTTTTTACGTTTTACTT
>NZ_ALBR01000096.1:0-153889 GCF_002081505.1 Bacillus sp. CDB3
ACTAATTCTTTCGTATAATGCTATCTATTTACAAATTGTTATTATTTTTACAAGTAATTTATTTTACGTTCTTAGTTTTTGTAGAATATACAATAAGTTAAAAGTTACTTCTTATTTATAGAAGACTTTTTTACTAAGCTTTTTGTTTGACTTTACAACTTTTTTTTCTGCTACTATGAAATGTGGTCTACGCTTTGTTTCATAATAAATACGACCGATGTATTCGCCGATAACTCCAAGGAAAATGAGTTGAATACCACCGATAAATAATATGGCAGAAATTAATGTAAAGTACCCTGGTACATCAACACCGCTAACGGTAATTTGAATAAACGTAGTGATTACATATAAAACAGCTAAAAGGGTTGTTAATAATCCAAGGTATATAGATAATCGTAATGGTTTATTGTTAAACGAAATTACACCATCTATCCCGTAATTTAATAACTTAGAGAAAGTCCATTTACTTTCTCCGTCAGAACGTAATACATTTTCGTATTCAATAATGTGTTCTTTGAAACCGATCCAAGAAAATAAACCTTTTGAAAAACGATTGTATTCAGTTAGAGATAGTAATGAATCGACTGCACTTCTACTTAAAAGTCTAAAATCACCGATGCCATCTACTAGCTCAATATCAACGAATTTATTCATGACTTTATAATATAAGCGAGAAACGAAAGAGCGTACTGGTGAATCACCTGTTCTAGTTCGTTTTGCAATTACTTGATCATAGCCGTTATTATAGCCGTCTAACATATCTTTTATTAGTTCGGGTGGATGTTGTAGATCAGCATCCATAATAACCACAGCGTCGCCTGCAGCGTACTTTAGACCGGCAAGCATGGCAGCTTCTTTTCCAAAGTTCCTACTAAATGATATATAATGCACATTTGAGTCTGAATTGGCTAGGTCACGTAGAATCTCTAATGTTTTATCTTTACTTCCATCATTGACGAAAACAAATTCATAATCAGTAGTTAGCTTATGAATTTCAAGAGAAGTCTCTGAATAGAAAGCTCGAAGTACCTTCTCCTCATTATAACAAGGTACTACTATTGAAAGGGTCATGTTAGGACCTCCTTAGATGTAATTTTAAACTGGGCATGAAGTAAAAGTTGAAGCAATTATCTTCAACTTTTACTTCACTCTATTTTACTAACTTTTTTTAAAACGATTTTTAAATTTTGTATATCGATCCTTATCTCCGAGAACTAGAAGCGAGATACAAATGATAAATGAAATGATAGAAATAACGAGACCCATTTTGAAATAAGGTGTGACGTATTTCATTTCAACTACATGTTGCCCTTTGGAAATAGGAACACCAATAAAGGCAGAATTAGCCTTCGTAAACTCAGTTTCTTTACCGTCAACCTTTATTGACCATCCTTTACTATACGGTACAGATAAATATAGTAATCCATCCTTAGTAGAATTAATATTACCTTTTAAATAGTTACCTTTATAGTAAATATTTTGTAGGCTATTTTCTTTTAAAGTACTTACTTTTTTCGGGACAGTTTTATAGTTGGTACTGTTGACTTGTAAGTCTTTCAACTCGTATTGACCAGGAGTAGGGATAGAAATGATTAGCTCGGTTGGCTTCGCATCTTTTCCTAAGTTATAAACAAATCTTTCTAACGGGTAAGCATAAGCTCCATCTTCATTACCTTTTATCATAGATTTGTCATTCACAGTAACCCCAAATGATTCCTTGTTTATATTTCTAATCTTAATTTCAACAAGGAGATCACCTAACATATCGTTATTATCAACAGGTACTATTATACGCCCATTTTCATGAACAGTGAGTATATCTTTGTCTTTCTCTATATTTTCCCACTTAATTTTATTTGGATTAATCTTAATTTGTTTTGAATCTAGCTGTTTTGTATTAAATTGTTTTAATGGAAGACTTCCAACGTTATCTACAACTACAGCATCTAATAAAAGTTGATCTTTCTCAGCGAAATTAAGTTTTGAAAATTCTTCATCACTTATTCCAGCTTCGTATACATAGCCTAATGGCAGTGCAAATTCGTTTTTATAAATGTTGTAAGGACCTACTTGTTGTAAATACTTATAACCGTACGGAATATCAGTTTTATTAGCACCTTCACTTAATACATAATATTTTACCCCTAGCATGTTCTCAAGGAATAGTCGTTTATCTAACTGGAAGAACATAGATGGACTATCATATCCTTGGAAAACATTGTACTTATTCTTCATAAAGTCATGAACATGATAATTGACTAAGCTTTGATAAGTACTTGTGCCATGATAACCTTGCAGCATCGGTGTATTCTTATAATTATTGTTTGGGTTGATAATTCGATAAAAATCTTTATCTTGATTTTGTATGTAACGAATTGCGTCAATTTCATCCTTATTATCGAGACCTGGACCATGTAATGATTCTTTTGTTGCGCCTGCTTGATTAAAGTGTTTACTAAGAGCAATATCTGAATAGACGTAATTAATACATATTACATTGACCAGTACATTTAATATAATGAAACACTGTAAAGCTACTTTTGACAAATAGCGCCATAGTAATATTGTAATAATAGATAAAGCAGTAGTGCCAATTAAAATTTTATCAATCGTTTCTAGCGGTTGTTCGTTTATATTTACTTTTCTATAGAATGCGTAAATAAATAGTGCTGTTGCTAGCAAAGGACCTATTAAAGAGTTAACCTTCTTTTTGTTAAGTAGCATCCAGTCTAAAATGTAGGCGACAGTTTGCGCAACTACAAATGCAAATAAGTAAAACCATCTGTATTGCATAGCGGAAAAGCCATTAAATACGGAATACGTATATGGAAGCATATATAGAACTAACATAAACCCAGTAAAGAGTAACTTATTTGTGACAAGTTTATTGCGTATTAGAAGCGCACTTGTAATAAGGAAGAGGATGAAAACTGGGAATGCGAGCTGATAATCCTCTGTATTATTAATGAAAAAGATACTTTCCATTAAGTTTTTATAAAACGTATCTTCAAAAAATAATGGAATAGTAAATTTTGTAGCTAGTCGATCTGAACTAAATACCCCATTTACAGATGGTATAAAGCAAACAGCGGCTAAACCTAGTGATAAAGAATATAGGAAAATAATTCTAATATAATAAGTTATAAATGTTTTAATTGTTTTATTCTGCTGTGTAGCAAAATATTGGAAAAAGGCATAAATATAGATGAAAATACTAGTAATGAAAGCGAAATAGAAATTTGATGCAAGCATAAGTGCTGTTGCAAGCAGGAATAATCCCTTTTTTCGCTCTAAAATATATTTATCTAATCCCCATATTACTAAAGGTAAAAACACTATAGCATCTGCCATGAAATCCCATAATAAAGAATGGCGAATAAAAGTCACACATCCTCCATATATAATGGCAGAAATGAAAGAAGAAAAAATAGTTTTATTATGATAACGTAAAGAACCATACATGAATAACATCGCTAATGTACTTTTTAAAATACTCATATATAGCTTCATCTCAAAGATTTGGTCAAAATTTAGTTTAGGAAGTAGAAGCGTAAGCCAGAAAAATGGTGCTGTACTATAGTAATAACTAAATTCCCCGAATAAATCTCCACCTAAGCCATAATCCCAAGACCAAAATAAATTCCCATCTTTAAATGCATGTTGTAAAAGGAATGTAAAGAAGCTGAATTGTGATAATGCATCTCCCGTACTAGAAAATACACTGTCTGATTTTAAGAAAAAGTAATGAAAAGCAAATGCACATATTATTAATAATGGAATGATAATAAGTGTGCTTTTAGTAAAAAATGTTCTTTTATTTACCTCTGAAGTCATTAAATGAATAAGCCTCCTCAATACAATTATTAAGATTTAATCCGTATTCTCCATATTTAGATATTGTTTTATAATGAAGAAAAACTATGGATGAATCGACGATTTTTAACGGTAGTAATAAAGTTTTCTGTTGTGTAATTTATGGTGTAACGAGTTAATGTTTGTATAGAAGATTAACTGCGAATTGCTTTAATACTAGGTGTTGTACATCTAGGGCTGTTCGTTTCCAAGTATAATCATTCCAGAAAGGCAAGTCAATTTAAGATATAGATTGAAAACAGGGCTCATTCTAGGTGAAGAAGATAAAATAAAACTTCAAATTAAATTTGAAGTTTTTATTTTTATTTATCTTCGAGCCAGCTTGTTATTTATAAATCCTAAAATCAATCCACGTATTTGTGGGTCAATGGCAAGACCGATAATACCGTACAATATACCAGTAAGTGTTAAAGCTATTATTGGCGGTAAGTTAATTAATGCTGTACGGTATATTGCGTAACTGATTATAAACGCTAGTGCATTGAATATTATTCCTTTGAATAGTAATGAAAAACCTTTACGAACGAATAAAGTAAATCCGATTAATAATGTAATCTCGGTAATGATCGCAGCTGCCGCAGCTCCCATCATTCCAAATTGGCTGCCTAATGCGATGTAACTTATGATAGCGACAGCTAATCCAATTCCCATCGTTGTCGCACGCTTCCACTGTTGACCAATTGTCGTTAAATTATCAGCAAGTGGATAGTTGATAGATTGTAAAATAACCATAAAGGCTAAAATTGCAAGGGCATCACCAGCTGGTGCATACTCTTCACCTAATAAAGTAACAATCCAAAAGCTTGGATCAGCGATAAATGGGATAGAAATTCCCATTCCTAAGAAAGACATAAGCTTTAATTCAAACAGAGATAGTTTTCTATGTTCATCAATATTGTTTTCATTTCCAAAAGCAAATAACTTTGGATAAAAGGCTGCTGCAATTACACCTGGTATTTGATAAAGTACAGCGGGTATTTTCGATGCAGCGCCAAAGAATCCAACTTGCTCATACGTTGAAACTTTTTCTAATATAATAGGCCCTAACTGTGGTAAGAGCATAATGATAATGCCATTGATTGTGAAAATCAGCAATTGATTTAAAATACCTTTGTCCCAGCCTTTATGAACTGTTGTATGGCGGAGTACCATTATAAAGGCGATGACTCCTGTTACAAGACTAGATATTCCGTACATGGCAGCGACCATCATAAGTGACCATTTAAATGACATTCCTAGTAGAAGCGCAGCTGCAGCTGTGACACCTTGTATTACAGAAATAATCGCTGTGAATTGCATACGTTCTGTTACTTGGAAATAAGCCATTCCAACACCTTGTAAAGTTGCTCCAAACATGGTCGGTAATACAACCCAATATACCATGGCACGTAAGTAAGCATCAGCATAGAAGAACTGAGCAAAAATAGCGAAGAGTACGGAAATTACGATAGCTAATACTAAACGAATGCGTAAATAACTGCTGATTAGCACACTAATGTTAGCATCACTTCTCGTTCCTTCACGCATAAACGTATGTGTTAAACCTGCATCTGTAAAATAACAAATAACAGCGGAAACTGCTAATGCAGTTGTAAACATACCATACTCACCTGGTGAAACATATCTTGCAAAGAAAATCGTCGCAATAGCAAGTACAAATCGAACAGTAATATTTCCTACAAAGAGGTAGGAGGCGTTTTTAAGGATTTTATTTGTTTTCATGGAAAAAGACCTTTCTATTCTTTAGGACACGATTCGTCCCATTTGTAAGTTTGATTTGTTTATGGAAAGGGAGAATAGTATTATATTTTCGGTTTAAGAAAACAGAAATTTAATTCGTACAAACCAAAGCATTGCATATAGTTTTTTACTACGCTTTCCGTTTTTTGAATAGATTTTACGGCAATATTTCTTTATATCTTTTTTGATTAATTGAACTTGGGACTTATCTAACTGAGAGTTTTCTTTAATGTATATACAAGCATTATTGATAACTGTATAAGGGAATAAATAAGTCTCAACAATCTCAATAAGTGACTGAGGGTCTTTCGTAATGAAGTCTTGAGATTTATTATGTACCCAGTCTTTCATACGATTGAATACTTCCAGTTCTTTAGTTGTTTTTAATTCGTAATCTTTATATTTAGAAGAAAGATTTCCTTCTGATAAGATTCTATAATATGTTAAGTATTCATCGACATAGCATACATTTGTCACACTCATTAGTTTAAATAAAAACTCCAAGTCTTCTCCCCAGCTACATCCTGGTGTAAAACGGATATCATGATTCATTGCGATAGAGCGTTTGAAAATCCAAGTACTTGTTTGAGCAACAACTTGGTGTGTTAAGAATGCTTTTGCCATATCACCTTTAATAAAGTTTGTTATATGCTCAACCTTTTCGCTTGTTTCTTCGTAGAAATTCATATAACCACAATAGCACGCGTCCATGTTGTTTTTATGCATACTCTCGATTTGTTTCTCAATTTTAGTTGGATGCCATAAGTCATCACTATCAAGGAAAGCGACGTATTCTCCGCTAGCATTTTCAATCCCTGTATTACGAGCTACTGAAACACCTTGGTTTTTTTGGTGAACGTATTTTACTTGACCCGGATATTTTTCTGCAAGATTTTTTACGATAGAAGGTGATTGATCTTTACTTCCATCATCTACAATTACAATTTCAATGTTTTTATATGTTTGATCCAGTATTGACTGCATCGTTTCTTCAATATATTTTTCTGTGTTATACAGGGGTATGACAACAGAAACAAGTTGTTTTTGTTCCATCATAGAATTTTTATCTCCTCAAATTTTTTATGTCTTGCACCATATATACAAGCCTTTTGAAAGGAAGAAGATTACAAGAACATCTGTATCAGTTTAACGCATATAAACTTTGTAAATCAACTTTCTATTATTGTACTTTGTATAAAAAGTATTTATTATAGAATATATTGCCTTGTAAAAATATAGAAATATAATTTGAAAATTATGTATTTGAAGGGAGAAGATGAGATGTTAAGGCGATTTACTCGCAAATCTAATGTAATCCTTTTAGGGATTATTATGATAGTCGGTTTTGCGCTTCGTTTTGCAACTTTACAAACACATGGTGCAGATTTAACTATAGCTAGCGATGATATAGGTTATCAAAAAACGGCAACTATTTTATTGGAAACAGGAATGTTAACATATCATGAGCCGGATAAACCAACTATTCATATTATGCCAGGTTTTCCAGCGTTTTTAGCTACTGTGTTTTACTTTTTTGGAAATGGAAATGAAGGCCTTTTTGTAGCTAAATTAATTATTATCCTATTAGGGGTACTTAGTATTTTACTAACTTATAAGATTGGTACTTATTTATTGAATCCCGCTGCAGGATTAATAGGTGCTTTCTTATTAGCTGTGTATCCTCCAGAGATTGTTATGGAAAATTTAACTTTAACAGAAGGACCGTTTCTATTCTTTTCATTGGGATTATTATATTGGAGCTTAAAATTAGCTGATACTCATAAAACGAAACATTTTCTAATTGTATTAATTTTCTACTTTTTAGCATTGTACTTACGCGTACAAGTCGCTTTATATCCAATACCATTATTTATATATCTCTTAATGAAACGCTATCCATTCCGCGTTATGATGAAGCAAGCGATTATAAGTATAGGGATAGGACTTATCGTACTTGGACCATGGTGGGCCCGCAATTACATTCAATTTGATAAATTTATTCCACTAACTGCTGGGGCAGGGAATCCGTTATTACTTGGAACGTATCAAGGGAAAGGTTACCCAGAAGGTAAGAATATGGCAGAACTTGAAGTGGAATTACACGCAAAGTACCCTAACCTGGAAGCACATGAATTTATGGAATTAGAAGAAAAAATAGCGAAAGATAGAATGAAAGAATGGTGGAAAACAGATAAGAATGCCATGATAGAGAGTTATTTAATCTCGAAGCCAGAAATTATGTGGAAAAAACCGTATTATTCTATAGAGCATAATATTGAAGTATTCAATGTTTCTGCAAAGGATATGAATGAAATACATAATTTTATTAAGACGATGTTTTTAATATGTACAATACTTTCATTTATCTTCCTTTTAAAAAGGTGGAGAGAGACTACATTTTTATGGTCAATTCTTTTACTGCAAACAGCTTTAACATGTTTTTATGCCGCATATGAAAGATATGCATTACCATTAATCCCATTTTTATTTATTATAATTGGAGTAGGAACCGTGGCAACGGTTATGAAAATTAGTAAACTATTAATTAGAAACAAATAGTTTGAAATGAAAAGCACCTTGAATCTTAGAAGAATCAAGGTGCTTTTTGTATCTGTTAGTATTTAAATAGAAAAAATTATTCGCTATCTGTTTCAGTTTGCGCTACTTTTAATTTTTGCTTTAATAATGCATAATCTTGCGTTAATGTTACAAGTTGATGGTGTAGCTTAGAAATTTTTCTTGTTAGGTCAAAAATTAAGATGAAACAGAATAATAATCCAAATAAGAATAAAATGGATGGTGGATATTCTACTTTTAATAGTTTTCCAATCCAATTTATAATTTTATCAGTAGAACTTAAAATAGCCATTGCAACACAAACAAAAATCCACAAAATAGCATATTTTGTTTCTAAAGCCCCGCGACGGATAGAATTAATAATTAAGAAGAATAATAACAAAATAAAGATGAATGAAAAGGTAATTATATGCATTCACTATCAACCTTTCACGATTTTTTGCATCAATATAGCAAGGCTTACTTTAATCATGTAATATGCAGATTTAAGAGGTGTGATGGAAGATTGTCCACCTTGTCGCTCTTGCATATTTACAGATATCTCATTAATGCGAAGTTTTTTCTTTTTTAAATGAATAAGGACTTCTGGCTCTGGATAATCTTTTGGATAATTGTGTGCAAAAATCGTAATTACTTCTCGATTAATAGCACGATATCCAGAAGTTGGATCCATAAATGTTTGTTTCGTTAACACTTTCAGTAGGGCAGTAAAATAAAAAATACCGATTCTTCTTGAAATACTACCTTTGTAAGCTGTTTTTTCTGTAAAGCGTGAACCTAGCACCATATCACATTGGCCTTCAGCAATAGGCTGTATAATTTTGTATAAATCATCCGGATTATGTTGTCCATCAGCATCGAACTGAATTGCAATATCATATCCATTCTCATATGCATATTTATAGCCAGTTTGTACAGCTGAACCGATGCCTAGATTATATGGTAGATTAATAAGATGAACAGGGAAATTTTTTACGATTTGAGCTGTTTTATCTTGTGAGCCATCATTAATAACGCAAATGCTTAACGCTGTAAAATGTTGTTTTAGTTCTAGTAATCTTGTTAATGTATCTGCAATTGCTTCTTCCTCATTATAGGCTGGAATAATAATTAAAGTTTTTGGTATTGAAATTGGTACTTCGATAGACATTACCGCACCACCCCTTACATATTTAACTATATTATGGTTATTTATAAACAACTTTACTTAATATACCATTAAAAGTATAAGAAAATAAAGGAAAAACTGATGGGTGATTTTAGGAGGAGGCCACTGAATACAAAGGCAAGCGATAGTATTTTTTATAATAAAAAATACATGCAAGGAAGAACCTGTGCATGTATGATGAGAAGATTATATTAAATATTCCAAGGCTTACTTAAAGTTAAAACTTCAGCCATCTCTTTACTTTTTAAACGTCCCTTTTTTCGATTTTCCGCGCGTTCTAAACCGGTTGTGTGTAACCAATGTTCTTCCTTAGTTTCAGGGAGTACTTGTGGTACGGACGAAGGCTTTCCATCTTTTATTGCCACAAATGTAATGAAGCAAGTAGCAGCAATTCTACGCTCGCCTGCTAATAAATTTTCTGCAATTACTTTTACGAAAACTTCCATTGAAGATTTCCCTGTATAACATACAAATGCTTCATAACAAACAGAATCTGCTTGGTGAATTGGAGTTAAAAAATCAACGGAATCGATAGATGCTGTTACGCAATGTTTGCGGCTATGTCTCGCAGCTGCAATTGAAGCAATACTATCAATTTCTGCTAATAATTTTCCCCCGAAAAGTGTTTGGTGATTATTTAAATCGTTCGGAAAAACACGTGTTGTTTTAATTGCTTTTGATTCTCGCATGAATTTCTTTTCCATATATTCAGCCCCTATAGTCTGTTTTCAATCAGAATGAAATGTGTAAGTGGAGTACTCATATTAGATACTTAATGAAGTAAAGTGTATTCTAAAAGATGATTAGTTAAACTTCTGTATTTGTATTCATGTAACTGAAAGAAAATTTATTTTATCTAAAATGTAGTGTAAAAGAGGATTCGCTTACATTGCAAGTGAAAAAGTAATGACCATGTATTTGTCATAGAAATTTCCTGTTAACCTTGTGCCTATTCATGATAGAATCGTTTTGTTATAAATGGAAGTAGAGGTGCAATGGACATATGAATCATATACAAACAAATTTTTCGTCTTTCTTCAGTAAAATAACGATTGGTGCGATGCTCGCATTTTTTGTTTATAGTTGTTGGTCGGCTTTTGAAACAAGTAAGCAATTTTTTGGGGGAAGTACAACAAGTATAACAATCGTATTAGTGATTTTTGTTATTCTTATTTTGTTAGTGGCATCGATTTTGCAATATCGTTTCACAGATAAACAATTTCTTATTTTTCTTATAAGCGTATCTATAGTTGTAAGATTTATCACAGTTCTATTTGTAGATGGTCCAATAATAGGTGATATGAAAGCTATGTATGAGTCTGCAAAGCAGATTGCAATTGGCAATAATATAGAGAATGTAGCGCAGTTACCTTTTATTATTTATGAATCGATCATCATTCGTATATTTGGTGATACGGTATTCGCTTTGCAATTATTTAATATTTTATTTTGTACAGGAACTGCATTTTTCATTTATCGCATTGCGTCAATGGTATTTGGAGAAGAGTGTGGTCGTATTGCGTCCGTGTTTTATGCTTTATACATTCCAAATATATTTATGAGTTCGGTATTAACGGCGGAATCACTCGCAATATTTTTATTTTATTGTGCTTGTTACATACTTTTATATAAAGGATTGGATCATCCTTATATGTGGGTAATTTCAGCCATTTTATTTGCGCTTAGCAATATGATTTTTCCAGTGGGGTTATTTTTACCTGTTTTTATAGCTGTATATGTGCTGTTAATTGAATTATTTCAATCAGGGGCGAAACAAAAAGTACTATTAAAAATGATAGGAATACTTATTCTGTTTTATAGTACTCATTTTGGTGTGAGCTATGGTATCAAGATGATGGGAATGTCACAGTATACGATTTCTAATCAGAATTATGTTCAATCTGTTTTAATTGGAAAAAGTCAAAATGAAGAAAAAACATCTAAAAATCAAAGTGTAAAAGAGCACATTGATCAAGAGTTAAAAGAAATGGAAGTAGAAAGATTTAACCTGTTAAAACCAGTTATTAGCCAGTTTTCAGATGAGGGAATAAATTCTATTCTTTTTAAATGTGAAAAGCTTATATATATAGTGGTGACACTGTTTATGGCCATAGCTTTATTACATTTTCTAATTAAGAAACAGCAAAATGAAGGATATATGTTGTTTGTATTATTAATTACCGGATATGTATCGTTAAGGCTCTTTCAAGTAGATATGGCATACTATAATATTATTATGCCAGCTTTGTTTATTTTACAAAGCTTTGGTGTTTATATGAGTTATTTTTATTGCCAAAAAATATTTTTCAGAAAATAAAAGAATCCATTTCGGATTCTTTTTTTGTATCGACTCGCCTTATCGGTTTAGTTCAAGTTGTAAAATATCCGCCGTTAAGGCCATTTTCGAGGAATCGTCTTGAATACTCTTCATTACTTGTGGGATAGTTTCTAATTCATTTTCAATTTTTTATATATAATTACTCTATAGTATGTAGAATTGTATATAAATTAAGAGAATTCTATGTGGAATTCTCTTAATGGCCCTTATTAATTTTTGCATGTGTTTTAAAGAAAACTGGGAAATGTACGTTATATATTACGGTGACTACACGAATAACGAATGTTACTAATAAACAAACATAGAAAGCTAAGACGTGTGCCCCCATTGCATGTGTAATTAGGAAACTAACTGCTCCTAAAATAGAAGCAATTGCATATATTTCTTTTCGGAATACATACGGGATATCTTGAGCGCAAATGTCGCGTAAAATACCGCCCCCAATACCTGTAATAACTCCCATTGAAACGACTAAAAACGAGGCGTCAACGTGATGTGACATTGCTGCATTTGCACCAATAGCTGTAAATACACCTAAACCAACAGCATCAGAAAGCATAATAACAACTTGAAGTTTATTAATACGCTCAAAAAACATACATGTGAATAATGCTGATAGTACACTTACGAAAAAGTAAATGGGTTTTACAAATGCGACAGGAGGCAGGTTACCAATCATAATATCACGAATAATACCGCCGCCGAGCGCAGTAGCTACAGCTAAACAAAGGACACCAAATAAATCTAGATCTTTTTTCAAACCAACTAATGTACCAGAAATGGCAGCGGCGATAATGCCAAGAAACGTAAATATATCGATTAATAACATGGCTTTAATTCCTTCCTCTTAAAGATGTTCCAGAGAAAAAATATACACTAAAGTTTTGGAAATAACAATTACTTTTCGTTACATGTAGAAAAATGGATGAAATAGCTAAAGAAAGCGTTTGAAAATGCTTGATAAGTAGCAATGAAGTAAAGCAAAAAAGTACGGGAAGATTCATTGCATAGTTTTTTTGATGTAGCTTAGTTGGAGGGGTGGTGCAATAGGAGAAGTCCGTTTTATACATCTGTATAAAATGATAAAAAAATATTTTTGTGCTGTCGAAAATAAGTGCATATGTGTTAGATAGTTTTTATAGGCATAGGGAAGGATAGCTAAAGGACAATGTTTTCGGTTACTAATAATGCTGGATTTGACTAGTTTCGGCAGGAAAAATAGTTCTCAATTTAAATATGAGTTATGTTATAATTGCTAGGTGTGTTTAAACAGTATAAAACTATGATTAAAAGATAATGTGAAGATTTTGTATGGAGGTCTTGGAATGTTAGCAAATCAAGCTAGGGTTAGATTTGAGCATTTTTTGCTCTTTTTTATTATTTTACAGCCTGTTTTAGATTTATTAACGTCTCTTAGCATTGAGTTATTAAAAGTAAATGCGACAGTTGGAATTATGGTAAGATTCCTCATTATGGCAATGGGTGGCATTTATATTTTAATTCAGGCAAAAGAAAGAGAAAATAGGAAGTTTTTGATTTATCTTGTATTACTAGGAGTTGTATTAGGAATAGGATTTATTAATAACAAGTTAATCAAGAGTCCTATTGTACTCGCAGAAGAAGTTAAATTCATTGGAAAAGCATTGTATATATATATTATGCTTGGCTCATACATTTTAGCTTTAAAATCACTGAAGAAGACAGTAAATATTAGCGATAAAGTTAGAAATAACATTGTGTATTCAACATTAATTATTAATGCTGTTATGGTTATTTCTATTACAACTTCTACAGATTTTGGAAGTTATGAGTGGATGAAAGTTGGTTCCCGAGGATGGTTCTATGCAGGTAATGAACTTGGGTCAATCTTAGCTATTATTTTCCCTATTGTGGTACTATATTCTATTCAAAAAACAAAGAGCGTGAAACATGTTTTATATTGGATTCCATCGCTGTTAATGATTTACTCTTTAATTCAAGTTGGAACGAAGGTAGGAATGGGCTCAATTGGTGCTACGTTAGCGGCAGCAATCGGGATTATTGTACTACAATTATTATTTGATAGAAAAAATCCAAACAAAAAAGCTCTTGTACTTAATGCATTAATTGCTATTGTCCTATTAGCTGGTGTAGTTGGAACATTTAAAAAGACACCATTAGCACAAAATATGGGTATTCATAATAACTATTTATCAGAACAAAATGTAGCACAACAAGGGCAGAAAGAACAAGAAATTAAAGAGAAAATAAAAAAGAACAAGAAATTAAAGAAAAAGAAGAAAAACAACATAAAGCTGAAAAACCGGAAGAAAAAGCAAAGATAGAAGCGGAAGTTAAAAAAGAGGTTGAGAAAGAGCAAAAGAAAGAAAATCAAGAAAATCTTATTTTCAGCGGACGTCAAGTATATGAAGAAAGACATAAGCAATTCTTTAAGGAAGCGCCAATGTCACAAAAATTATTAGGAATGGGTTACGCAGGTAACTTTAAGTATAATGAACAAAAAGAGCCAGATCCGAAGTTAATAGAAATGGACTTCCATGATTGGTTTTATGATTTCGGAATTATTGGTTTTGCATTAATGATGATTCCATTTATTTATTACGGCTTAAGAATCTTACTAGCATTTGTTACAAGATTTAAGGAAATATTTAATATAAAATATGGAATGATTTCAGCAAGCTTATTATTAGCACTAGGCATTGCGTACATTGCAGGACATATTTTGACAGCACCAGGAGTGGGTATTTACTTTGTAGTGGTGTTAGCTTATCTAATTGTAGATCTAGAAATTGAATGATAAAAATAAAAGCTAACTTTTGTTAGCTTTTATTTTTTAGTACAGTAAAATAAAGATAGATGGAAATGTAGCGAGGATTTAAAGGAGGAAAAAATATGAGGATATTGCATATGAATGCAGGAGCAGAAGATGGTGGAGGAAAAACACATATTATTTCACTGCTCGATCAGTTTCCGGATGGTGAAGTAGAATTAGCAGTATTTGAAGATGGAATTGTTGCGAAAGAAGCAAGAGAGCTAGGGATAAAAGTTCATGTGTTTTCACAAAAATCTCGCTATGATTTATCCATTTTAAAAAACATAAGTGAATTCATTAATAAAGAAAAATTTGATGTAGTTCATACACATGGTCCTAGGGCAAATTTCTTTGTTTCTTTAATGAAAAAGAAATTCGTGGCAAAATGGGTAACGACAATTCATAGTGATCCATTTCAAGACTTTACTAAACAAGGCCTAAAAGGTTGGATTTTTACTAAGTTAAATTTAAAAGCTTTAAAAAATATAGATTTATTTTTTGTTGTAACGAATAGGTTGAAAAAAAGCTTAGCGGCATTAGGGATTTCAAATGAAAAGATGCATGTTATTTATAACGGTATTGAATATGATCAGGAAAAAGCAGCTGGCTATAATAAAAAGGAAATGTTTAATATTGATGAAGATGTGTTTACGGCAATCCAAGTAGCACGTCTGCATCCTGTTAAAGGACATGAAGTTTTATTCGATGCGTTACAACAAACAAAATTGGAGAAGATTAAAGTATTATTAGTTGGTGACGGGCCGTTAGAAGGAGAGTTAAAGGCGTTAGCTACTGAAAAAGGAATTAATGATAAAGTTGAATTTTTAGGGCACCGTCAAGATGTGAAACAATTATTTGCTTCATCACATGTAAATTTATTAACTTCCCATAGCGAAGGATTCCCGTTAGTTTTATTAGAAGCAGCAAATCAACGTGTACCATCAATTGTGACTAGGGCGGGAGAAATCGAGCCGTTAATCGCAGATGAAACTTACGGGTGGATTGTGCCAACTGGTGATGGAAAAGCATTAGCGTCGGCATTAGAAGAGGCATATGATAAGTGGAAAACAGGAGAATTAGCAGCAATGGGAAAACATATTTACGAACATGCTACTATGAACTTCTCACTACAAAAGTTATATGAAGATACGAAAGAGACATATAAGCGATTAATAGAGAAAAACCTTTAATAATAGAGAGGATAGTTAATTATGGCAGTACAAACAGTTGATGTTCTAGGCGTTCCTTTTTCTACAATGACAATGGATGAAACGGTCCAATATTTAAAGGAACAACTAGAATTGGAGCGAACTCATACTTTTCAGGTAGTAACAGCAAACCCTGAAATTGTTATGTGTGCAAAAAAGGACGAAAAGTTCCGTAAAACATTATTAAATACAGATTTAATTACACCTGATGGTATTGGGGTTGTAAAAGCAAGTGGTATGCTTGGTACACCTGTGAAAGAACGTGTAGCAGGTTTCGATTTAATGTGTAATTTATTTGCGAAGTTATCAGAAGAGAATAAACCAGTATCTGTTTTCTTATTAGGTGCAAAACCACATGTTGTACAAGCTGCAGCTAATCATTTAACGAAGACATATTCGGCTGTATCTATTGTGGGTACACAAGATGGGTATTTTAAACAAGAAGAAGAAGAGAATATTGTTTCTCGTATTCAAGAAGCAAAACCAGATCTATTACTTGTTGCGCTGGGCTTCCCAAGACAAGAAAACTTTATCCAAAACAATAAGCATCGTTTAGAAACGAAAATGGCTGTTGGAGTAGGCGGTAGTTTAGATGTGTGGGCTGGAGAGGTAAAACGTGCGCCAAAATGGATCCAAGCTATTCACTTAGAGTGGTTTTACAGATTATGTAGTAATCCAACACGCTGGCGTCGTCAGTTAGTACTAGCTGAGTTTTTAAAAGAAGTAATGCGTTCAAAAAAGTAGCGGAACATCGCTACTTTTTTATTTGTTTATTTTTGATAAAGTGAAACTTTAATCAGTAGGGGGTGTTCATCCCCCACTGATTATTAGCCCTCACTAATCGGGCGTTTACGGGCAGCCGGACTCCCACCTAATTTCTTTGCTCCAGCTGCATTTTGAGATGGGAGTTTTACTGCCCTCAAATAGCGGGATAAACATTTTACTTTGGGGGAATGATGAAGGAGAATTTTTTACACGAAAGTATTTTACTTATACAATACACACATGTAAAATGATGTGTAAAGACAGCTGTGTAAGGAGGACTTCTTGTGAGCAAGGTAAAAGAAATTTCGAAGCGAAAGCTACTTGGTATAGCAGGGCTTGGATGGCTATTTGACGCAATGGATGTTGGAATGCTTTCATTTGTAATAGTGGCGTTGCAAAAAGATTGGGGATTAAGTACTCAAGAGATGGGTTGGATAGGTAGTATTAACTCAATTGGTATGGCTGTAGGAGCGCTTGTCTTTGGGGTACTATCAGATAAAATAGGACGGAAATCGGTCTTCATTATTACATTATTACTGTTTTCTATTGGTAGTGGCTTAACAGCCTTAACGACGACACTCACAATGTTCCTTGTGTTACGCTTTTTAATTGGTATGGGACTCGGCGGAGAGCTCCCAGTTGCATCTACCCTTGTATCAGAGAGTGTTGAAGCGCACGAACGTGGGAAAATAGTTGTACTATTAGAAAGCTTTTGGGCTGGTGGCTGGTTAATTGCAGCTCTTATCTCGTACTTTGTGATTCCTAAATACGGTTGGGAAGTTGCGATGGTATTAAGTGCAGTTCCGGCTTTATATGCTTTATATTTAAGATGGAATTTACCCGATTCTCCAAGGTTTCAAAAGGTTGAAAAAAGGCCATCCATTATTGAGAATATAAAATCGGTTTGGTCTGGGAAGTATCGTAAAGCGACAATTATGTTATGGATTTTATGGTTTTGTGTTGTCTTTTCCTATTATGGAATGTTCCTTTGGTTACCTAGTGTAATGGTACTGAAAGGTTTTAGTTTAATAAAAAGTTTCCAGTACGTACTTATTATGACATTAGCTCAATTACCAGGATATTTCACAGCAGCATGGTTTATTGAACGTCTTGGTCGTAAATTTGTATTGGTTACGTATTTAATTGGTACAGCATGTAGTGCTTATGTGTTCGGAATCGCGGATTCATTAACAGCATTAATAGTTGCGGGTATGTTATTATCCTTCTTTAACTTAGGTGCTTGGGGTGCATTATACGCTTACACACCTGAACAGTATCCAACAGTTATTCGCGGTACAGGTGCAGGAATGGCAGCGGCATTTGGACGTATTGGGGGTATTCTTGGACCACTATTAGTAGGATATTTAGTTGCTTCACAAGCTTCACTATCGCTAATATTTACGATTTTCTGTGGATCAATTTTAATTGGGGCACTTGCTGTGATTATACTTGGGAAAGAAACGAAGCAGCAGGAATTGGTATAAAGTGAAACCTTAATTAGTGGAGGTTTTGTCCATTCCCTGCTGATTATTAGCACGCACTAATCGGGATAAAAGAAAAGGGGAAACCAAAGTGGTTTCCTTTTTTCTGTTTTTTTAGATAAATAATGGTATAGTAAGAAAAAGGGATTGTTTCTTACTAAAGCGAATGTATACAACAAGACATATGGACAAAGGAATTAGGTGGTTGGATAAATGAAAATTTTACTTATCATGGAAGAGACAGAAGAGCGAAGAAAATTAGTTGAGTACTTTACTGAGAACATTCGAAATGTAGAATGTTTTGAAGCGAGAACCGGAACAGAATCTTTGCTAATAATGAAAAAACATACACCTGATTTTGTTTTTTTAAATTCGCAACTAGTAGACGGCACTGGTTTTGAATATTCGAGCTTGTTACGAGAAGTGAATTGTTATACAAAATTTATTTTTATTGGTGAGGATATAGAAGAGACAATTACAGCTTTTCGTTTCCAAGCATTTTATTATTTATTGCAACCATTTCGTGAAGAAGATTTACAATTCATTTTATATAAAATGGGGAAAGAAAAAAGTGAGAAGGCAAAGAGCCATTTGCGTAAACTGCCGATAGAAGGCCATGAGGGAATTAGATATATTTTTCCAGAAGATATTATATATGTAAGTAAAAATAAGGAAAATAAAACAGTTTCAATTTATACAACGAATAATCATTATATTTCAACATATACACTTCAGGAATTAGAAAATAAGCTTAATGCATACGATTTTTTACGTGTACATAAAAGTTATTTAATTAATATGTTATATGTACAAGAACTTAAACCTTATTATAATGGCACGTATAATTTGTATTTAGACGGGTACGATGAGCAACCGATTCCAGTAAGTCGTAATTATGTAAAACGACTTCGAAATAAAATTGAACTATGACAAGTAATGAGAGAATTTTAACATGATAAACTAGAAATCCTTCATGATAAGGAGGATTCAACTTAAATATTCAGAAAATTTAGTACAATCTCCACTAAGAAGTAGTAATGGGGGGATTGTATGTGAAAACGTTGAAGTCAATTTTACTTTGGGGAGTTATTGCAGCAGTAGGAGCATCTGCTTTTGGTGTAATAGCCTTATCTCAAGGTGAAACAATTAATGCTGTATGGCTATTAGTTGCTGCTGTATCAGTGTATGCGATTGCTTATCGCTTTTATAGTAGATTTATAGCGAGGAAAGTTTTCGGACTAGATAATAATAGGCAAACACCTGCTCATACATTAAACGATGGGAAGGATTATGTTCCGACAAATAAATGGGTTTTATTTGGCCATCACTTTGCAGCGATTGCAGGGGCAGGTCCTTTAGTAGGCCCGATTTTGGCGGCGCAGATGGGTTATTTACCCGGGACAATTTGGATTATTGTTGGAGTAGTTATTGCTGGAGCTGTACAAGATTTTGTAATTTTATTTGCTTCAATGAGACGTAACGGTAAATCATTAGGAGAAATGATTAAAGATGAGATTGGTCCTGTTACAGGATTAATTGCAATGATTGGTATTTTAGGTATTATGATAATTTTATTAGCAGTATTAGCTTTAGTAGTTGTGAAGGCTCTTGTTGGAAGCCCATGGGGAATGTTTACAATCGCAGCAACGATTCCAATTGCTATTTTAATGGGAGTTTACATGCGTTACATTAGACCAGGGCGAGTAGGGGAAGGATCAGTAATTGGTATTGTTCTACTAGTCCTATCGCTTATTGGTGGACAGTATGTAGCAGAAAATCCAACACTTGCAAGTATGTTTACTTTTAGTGGCGAAACAATTGCTATTATGCTTATCGTATATGGATTCATTGCATCGGCATTACCAGTTTGGATGCTCCTTGCACCACGTGATTATTTAAGTACATTTTTAAAAATAGGAACGATACTTGGATTAGCAATTGGTATTTTAATTGTAGCTCCAGATTTGAAGATGCCGGCAGTATCTAAGTTTATTGACGGCACAGGCCCTGTTTTCTCGGGGAATTTATTTCCGTTCTTATTTATTACAATAGCTTGCGGTGCTGTCTCTGGATTCCACGCTCTCGTTTCATCAGGTACGACGCCGAAAATGATTGAGCAAGAAGGTCATGCACAGCCAATTGGTTATGGGGCAATGTTAATGGAATCATTTGTAGCAGCGATGGCTATGATTGCAGCTTGTGTATTAACACCAGGAACTTATTTTGCAATTAATAGTCCAGCAGCACTGATCGGAACAGATGTATCACAAGCGGCTCAAGTTATTTCTTCGTGGGGATTTGCTATTACACCGAATGAATTAAAAGAACTTGCTGTTAACGTCGGAGAACAGACCATTTTATCACGTACAGGTGGCGCACCAACATTAGCAATTGGTATGGCACATATATTTTCACAAGTAATAGGTGGAACGGCGATGATGGCATTTTGGTACCATTTTGCCATTCTTTTTGAAGCACTATTTATTTTAACAACGATTGATGCTGGAACACGTGTAGGGCGATTTATGATTCAGGACATTTTAGGTCATGTATATAAGCCGTTTGCGAAAACAGATTCTACATTAGCAAATGTGATAGCTACAACACTATGTGTACTAGGATGGGGGTACTTTTTATATCAAGGGGTGGTAGATCCTCTTGGTGGAATTAATACGCTATGGCCACTTTTCGGTATTGCAAACCAAATGTTAGCAGGTATTGCATTATTACTTGGAACGACAATTTTGTTCAAAATGGGGAAAAAAGCATATGTTTGGGTGACACTTATTCCAACTGTCGGATTGCTTATTGTAACCATGACAGCTGGTTATCAAAAGCTATTTCATGAAAATCCTAAAATAGGATTTCTATCACATGCGAAAGTATTCCAAGGGGCATTAGATGATGGAAAGGTATTAGCTCCAGCTAAAAACGTTGCGCAAATGAAGCAAATTATTTTTAATGACTATATTGATGCGACACTTTGTGGGATTTTTATGATAGTTGTAATTGCTGTGTTAATTTCTGCACTTAGAATTTGGATTCAAGTATTAAGAAATAAGCCAATGCCGTTAAAAGAGGCACCATATATTCCAAGAGATGAAAGTGAGTCGAGGAACTATGCTTAAAAGTTTACGGAACGTATGGGGAAAGAGAAAGCAATTTATTAGTCTACTTGTCGGAGTTCCGAGTTATGAAACGTATGTAAATCATATGAAAGTGCATCATCCAGAAGAGGAAATTCTATGTCAAAAGCAATTTTTTGCTGAGGCACAAGAAGCTAGATTTAATGCAAAAGGCGGAAAGATATCACGATGTTGCTAATGGAGGAGACGAAATTTCGTCTCCTTTTTATTTTGCTGTTCCACGTGGAACAGTAAAATAAAAAATATTGGGAATTATAGGGATTCCGTAATACAATAGCATATAGAAAGGGATAGATGGAAAAGAAAAAGTAGGGAGATTATTTTATGTTCAGAGATCTATTTGTAAATATGACAATTATTCTTTCCTTTATCTTTGTGGGTGCTCAGCTTTTAAGAGATAAGCCATTAAAAGAAGGATTCTCTTTTTGGCAGAAATGTTTGGTCGGTATCTTAACGGGAATATTGAGTATATTGTTGATGCATTTTGGTGTACATATTGAAGATATTATGTTGGATTTACGTTATTTAGCTGTTGTTTTGGCAATTATAATTGGTGGCCCAATAGCTAGTAGTATAACAGTTATAATCATTTTAATAACGCGGGTATTTTTTACTGAGTATTCTTTAGCCTCGGAATTGGCTTGCTATACTATCGTGGCAATAGGGATAGGCATTACCCTTATTTGGCGAATGGAAATTTCTTTATTTACAAAATGGATATGGTTTAATGTGTACAGTTTGTCTATTTTAATACTGCCACTTTATATTTTATTTAAGGATATGTATGTGGTTTCATTATATTTAGTTTGTTGTATTGTAGCGGCATACATCACATTTGTAAGTGCAAGTTACGTATTGCAATCAAATGAATTATTTCAAATGATGAAGCATTATGCAACAATAGATGCATTAACGAATCTAGGGAATGTAAGGAAATTTGATTTAGAGATGAATCGCCATATTGGTAACAAGCATATGAAAAATGATTCACTTTGTTTATTACTTATTGATATTGATCACTTTAAGTATGTAAATGATACATACGGTCATCCTGCTGGGGATGAAGTGTTAAAACAAGTAGGGCGTATTTTGTTAGAGAATGGACCATTTTCTAATTTGGTTTTTCGAAAGGGTGGAGAAGAGTTTGCCCTGTTGTTACCAAAAAAGGGATTAGCATTTGGAACTCGTATAGGGGAACAAATTCGATTAGCTGTTGAAAAGCACCCATTCCAACTGAAAAACGGGAAAAAATTAAAATTACAGTTTCTGTTGGGATTTCAGAGTATAAAAAATCACCTGAGCAATTTATTCAAGCAGCGGATGATGCATTATATTATTCAAAAAGAAATGGTAGAAATCAAGTTAGTTCAGCATCATAGGAATTCGGGGAGTACTTTAAGGAATTTTTGCAAAACATACTAAAACCGACAGAACAATGAATGCTCTGTCGGTTTTAGTATGTTTTTTAATTTATTATTAGACAAGCTCTTTCTGTGCAACGAATTTGCGGTATGCACCGTGATGTGTTGGTCCTACATATTCGTTAATTTTGAATGAATGACGAATTGCAGCTGTGATGAATTCTTTTGCAGTTTTGACCGCTTCTTTCACAGATTTTCCTTTTGCAAGTTCTGCTGTAATTGCAGCAGAATATGTACAACCTGCACCGTGTGTATTTGTCGTATCAATCTTTTCTGATTCTAGAAGATCGAACGTGTCACCATCATATAATACATCAATAGCAGTTTCTGTACCTAGTTTGCTACCACCTTTAATTAGTACGTATTTAGCACCTAAAGCATGGATTTTCTTTGCAGCTTCTTTCATGTCCTCAAGAGAATTAATTTTCACACCACTTAATTGATACGCTTCAAATAAGTTTGGCGTTACAACTAATGCCTTTGGAACAAGAACGTCACGTAAGCAGTCGTTTGTTTCAGGGTGTAACGCTTCATCCGCCCCTTTACATACCATAACAGGATCAACTACTACATTTTTGAAATTGTGCTTTTCAATTGTTTCCGCAACCATTTCGATAATTTCTACTGATCCAAGCATACCTGTTTTTAAAGCATCTACGCCAACACCTTCAATTGTTGTTTCTAATTGTGGTTTTAATGTAGACGCCGCGATTGGGAATACGTTATGTGCCCAACCGTTATGTGGATCCATTGTTACGATTGTCGTAAGAGATGTCATTCCATATACGCCAAGTTCTTGGAATGTTTTTAAATCTGCTTGTATACCAGCACCGCCACTTGTGTCAGAACCAGCGATTGTAAGTGCCTTATTTAATGTCATTATGAAAGCCCCCTCAAGTGATATAATGAAAACTATGTTTTCACTATTATATCAATGTTACGAATAAGTACAAAGTGAAAAGTAGATGATTTACTTGAGAAGCGATTTAAAATCTTGTATGTAGGAGACTTGATATGTTTCGAGATAATCGTACAAATGAATTAGTTATATTAAAAGAGATTGCAGAAACGTTGAATACCTCAAATGATACCTACCATGTATTGCAAGCGGTCCTAGAAAAATTACTAAGTGTAACAGGTTTAACGACAGGATGGATTTTTCTTGCGGATGAAAATGGGAAGTATACGAAGTTAATCGATTACCAATTACCAGAGGCACTTACATATGAAAATAAACGTCCGATGTGTGAAGGTGAGTGTTGGTGTTTACGAGGCTTTGTAGATGGAAAATTAAAACGAGCTGTTAATATTATTGAATGTAAAAGAATTAATAATGCAATTGAATATAATTGGGGAGATACGGAAGGAATTCTTCATCATGCTACGGTTCCTTTAAAAGCTGGAGGAGAAAAGTTTGGCGTATTAAATGTAGCAAGTCCAGGTAAAACACATTTTTCGGAAGAAGAATTAGTACTACTCCAATCCGTTGCGTTCCAAATTGGAACGGCTTTAAAGCGGGCAAAACTATATGAAAATGAAAAGCGAAGAGCGCATTATTATGTGAAATTGGAGCGTTTTATTCAAGCCTTAAGGGCGATTCATAAATTTAATGCATTGCCAGAGGGGATTGTAGAACAAATAGGGAAATTATTTCTATGGGAGCAAGTTGTATTCTTCATTAGAGAAGAAAATGAACTTGCTGTAAGGGCTTCTTATAAGATGGATGAGCTGCAAGAAGATTTGAAGTTAGCGGCACAGGAAGCGCTGGAAAAAGAAGAACCTGTTTTGTTAAAGAGTCAGGTTAGTAATATAGCACATCCTAATAGTGCAGTTATTGCCATTCCAATACATATTCAAAATCATATATTTGGCGCATTAAGTGTAAGTTCTAATAATGGAGAATTTGATATAAATACGATAGATGTAGTACAGGCTTTAGCAAATCATATATCATTAATGATAGAAAACTTAAGGTTAAATGAAAAACGCCGAGAGCTTGTACGAATGGAAGAACGTAATCGTTTAGCTAGAGATTTGCATGACTCTGTATCACAAAAATTATTTTCATTAACTTTTATGACGAAGGGTGCTGAAGCTGTTTTAAAAGGCCAAAATGAAAAGGTAGATAGTTCTTTGTATGAGATGCGTGAACTAGCGCAAGGTGCTTTGAAAGAAATGAGGACCTTGATTTGGCAGCTTCGTCCGGCAGGATTAGAGAAAGGGTTATTACCAGCTCTAAAGCAATATGGCGAAAGTTTGGGATTGAAAATTCGGGAACAGGTTACTGGTGTTCGTGATTTGCCACGCGTAGTAGAGGAAGCGCTCTGGCGAATTGGACAAGAATCTTTAAATAACGTAAGTAAGCATGCGAATGTACGAGAAGCGACGATTTATTTCAAGGTGACGGAGAAAAATGTATCATTAGAAATAATCGATCAAGGAAACGGCTTTGAAGAAAAGGATATAAAAGAGAAGAAATCACTTGGTATGACTACGATGCGTGAGAGAGTAGAATTAGTTGGTGGAACAATTAAAATTGTAAGTGATAAGAAAAGAACAAGTGTAAAAGTAAATGTACCATTATGATGTGAAAATGAGGGAAGTTTGTGAAAATAAAAGTATTGTTAGTTGATGATCATACAGTCGTTTTAAAAGGATTAGCGTTTTTTCTAAGTACACAGGAAGATTTTGAATTAGTTGGGGAAGCCAATAATGGAAAAGAAGCGTTAGTGAAAGTAGGAGAAACAAATCCTGATGTTGTACTAATGGATTTATATATGCCTGAGATGGATGGGATTGAGGCGACAGCTTGTATTAAAAAAGAATATCCAAACGTGAAAGTAATTGTCTTAACTAGTTTTTCTGATCAGGCTCATGTATTGCCAGCATTGAAAGCTGGAGCGAGTGGTTATATTTTAAAAGATGTAGAACCAGACCAGCTTGTTGAAGCTATTCGAAGTGCGTATAAAGGTAATATTCAATTACATCCGGAGATAGCAAATGCTCTTCTCTCTCAAACATTACCGGAGGAAGAGAAAGAAGAAGAACCTTCCGTTCAAGTGGATGTGTTAACAGCGAGAGAAAATGAAGTATTGCAGCTATTAGCGAAAGGGATGAGTAATAAAGAAATCGCCTCTGTTTTAGTTATTACGGAAAAAACGGTAAAAGCTCATGTGAGTAGTATTTTGAGTAAGTTACATTTATCAGATCGCACACAAGCAGCATTATATGCAGTGAAAAATGGAATTGTATAAGACTAAAGTTGTAAGACCTAGTTCGCCTTTAGAAGGTGGACTTTTTTTATGGAAAAATACGTCTATGTGAGGACGAAATTGTCTTGATATAAAGATAAAATGTATTTGTAAGCAACAATAATTACAAGGGAGTAACCCTTTTTCGTAAGTAATATATAACAACATAAGAGTGAGTAGTAGGAGGAAAAGAATCATGGCAACAGTTTTATTTGTAAAAGCAAACAACCGCCCAGCGGAACAAGCAGTAAGTGTGAAATTATACGAGGCATTTTTAGCAAACTATAAAGAAGCACATCCAAATGATACAGTAGTAGAACTTGATTTATATAAAGAAGAATTACCATATGTAGGCGTAGACATGATTAATGGTACATTCAAAGCAAGCAGAGGATTTGATTTAACAGAAGAAGAAGCAAAAGTAGTAGCAGTTGCTGATAAGTATTTAAATCAATTCTTAGAAGCTGATAAAGTTGTTTTCGGTTTCCCATTATGGAACTTAACGATTCCAGCCGTATTACACACGTATATTGATTATTTAAATCGTGCTGGTAAAACGTTTAAATATACACCGGAAGGTCCAGTTGGACTTATTGGAGATAAGAAAATTGCGTTATTAAATGCACGCGGCGGCGTATATTCTGAAGGACCAGCAGCTGAAATGGAAATGGCTGTTAAATACGTAGCAAGCATGATGGGCTTCTTCGGTGCAACAAACATGGAAACGGTAGTTATCGAGGGACATAACCAATTCCCAGATAAAGCAGAAGAAATCATTACTGCAGGTCTTGAAGAAGCAGCTAAAGTAGCAAGCAAATTTTAATTGAAATTATAATCGCCACTCAAAAAACAGCATTAACTTTTATGTTAATGCTGTTTTTTATATTTTCAGCTCGTCAGCAAGTTTTTCTAATTGATTTCGATCTTGTATATAATATGTTCGGCCTTCTTTTTTTAAATAGTTTTGCTGGCAAAACTGGTTTAATACATATAAAAGATGGCGGTAACTGACGTTTAAGTATTCTGAGGCCTCAGTATGTTTTTCGGTATAGCAATTATTTTGTTCCGTTAATAGAATAAACGCAGCTAATCGGTTTTCAAACGGATAACTATAGTTTTTGGCGTAATTTTCTGTTCGGGTAATTGTTTTTTCTCCAATAAATTTGCATAGTTTCTGTAGAAAGGTAGCATCTTGCAATAAAAGATGCTGACAATCTTTAAGAGGGAGCGCTAAGCAAATACAATCTTCAATCACCTCAACCGCTTTCGTAACAGATTCTACGCCAATTAATCCTAATTCCCCAATGAATGAAGGTGCTTGAATAAAATTAATTAAAGAGACTTTCCCATTTTTATGGCTCATATATATTTTTGCTTTCCCGGAAATTAAGTAATAGAGATAAGGGAGATCGATTCCCTCCTTACATATCATCTCTTTCTTTTGAAAAGAATGTAGTTCTACAAATGGTAAGACATGAAAGGAAAAAAGAGTATGGAATTGATGAATTTGCATGTATTGATAAACTTCTTTCTCATTTTTACTGATTTTCATATTTTCACCCCTGTTTGTAGTATGAGATATCTCCTATTATTTTTACAAGGAAGAATGATACGATTTATGTAAATTTGTTTTTGTAGAAAAGAGAGTGTGAGGGGTTTATGAAAAAATATAAAACATTGCTATTTGATGTAGATGATACATTGTTAGATTTTCAGAAGGCGGAGAAAGTGGCGTTACGTATGCTCTTTGAAGAGAAAGGGATTCCTTTAACTAGCGAGGTTGAAGCGCAGTATAAAAAAATTAATAAAAGCCTTTGGGATGCTTTTGAAGAAGGTGAAATGAACCGTGATGAAGTCGTAAATACACGATTTTCGATTTTGTTTAAAGAGTACGGGGAAGAAGTAGATGGGATATTATTCGAAAATAATTATCGTAGCTACTTAGAAGAAGGAAATCAACTCATGCAAGGTGCATTTGAATTTATAAATCGAATTCAAAGTGAGTATGATTTATATATAGTGACAAACGGTATTTCTAAGACGCAAGATAAACGTTTACGTAATGCAGGATTACATTCATTGTTTAAAGATATTTTTGTTTCTGAAGATACGGGATTCCAAAAGCCGATGAAAGAGTATTTTGATTATGTTTTTGAAAGGATTCCTAATTTTGCTTTTGAAGAAGGGCTCATTATTGGGGATTCGTTAAGTGCCGATATTAAAGGTGGATATGTAGCGGGAATTGATACTTGTTGGTTTAATCCAGAAAAGAAACCAAATAATAGCGAGATTGTGCCAACATATGAAGTGCATAGTTTTGAAGGGTTATACGCGCTATTAAAGCAGCATGTGTAATAAAGTGAAACTTTAATCAGTGGGGGTTTTGTCCATCCCCCACTGATTATTAGCCTTCACCAATCGGGCTTTTACGGGCAGTTATCTCTCACCTAACTCCCTCGCACTCGCCGGATTTTTAGGAAGTGGAAATGCATTACCAATCGCTGCTGCTCCAAGCATTGGTAATAGTAAATTGAGCGGGAAAAACATAAGTAATAGCAAGGTTATAGCTATTGGCTTTCGTAACGCATAGCTTGAAATTGCTGTTGTTACGATGGCCACAGATGCGATTGGATCTATAGGAAGAATAGAAGCTATAGCGTATCCGATACTTGATCCAGCAAATATAATTGGGAAAATATGTCCGCCTCGCCAACCCGTATTTAAACAAACGGCAGTAATACATAATTTTAAAACCCCGGAAAGAAGTAGTACCCAGAAGGATAAATGGCTCCATTCAACGACTAAATCTTTTAATTGATGTTCCCCTGAAAATAACGTGTACGGGAGAAAAGTTCCTGTAACTCCCAATAAAATACCGCCTATAATTCCAAGTGATACCTTGTATTCCTTGAAGGGGTGGATTAATTTCTCTAATGTGAATTCTAATTTGAAATAAAAGAAACCAACTATAGCACCAATGCTAGCAAGTGGTAGAAAGGCGATCCATTCATTAAGAGAAAGGGAACCTTCCCCGAAATCAACAATAAAGGATCCACGATTATCGAGTTTACTAAGCAATAAATAAACGGAAAAACCAGCAAAAGTGGTAGCTAAATATACAATTGCTTTTTTTCCTTTAGAAAATTCGTTAATTTGTTCACCCTCATTTTCATTCGGGGCTAAGTAACCGAATAATGGTGCATTAAAAATTACACTTAAAGTAGCACCAATTCCAACCTCTGTTAGTTCATTCATTCCCTTTAAAGCAAATTTAAAGCGATCTCCTACCCATGTACAAAGTCCACCGATAATTCCAACAAGTGCTGCTTCTGGGCCTAAACTAGCTCCAAATATTAAAACGATAAGCGCAGTTAAAGTAGCTTTATGTACAAAAGTGTATTCAATTCTACCTGTTTTTTTATATTCAGCCATCACTTCGGGCATGAGACGTGGATATGTGCCGAAATATTTTTGTGTTAAACCAACGAGGATACCACCGATAATTGTTACACAAATGGTGTAATAAGGGGGAGAAGAGAAAATAGTAGGTAAGTATCCCCAAATAAAGTGAATTCCGATATTTATCGTAACTAAAAATAACCAGACTGTAGCTCCTACTATAGAACCTAAAAGAATGCCATATAGAACGATTATATAGTGCATGTCTTTTTTATTTGTCATGTTATACCTCCGTTATGTAAGTTTTAATGTAGAAAGGATTAAATATGCTAGTGTGAAATGAATTGAATATATATAGTATCTTTTTGAGAGGTTGGCTTATTCAATATATTGAAGTCTCGTGAGAATCTTGAACCTATACGCTTAAACTACTTATTTAATTCTATATATTGATCGAGGTTTTTAAAAGGTCTTTTTTAAATGAATATGGAATATATTTCTTTTGTTGTTTATATTAAAGTTTTCGCGTTTAATTTAGAACATTCAGAAAAACCAATTGACATTAGGAAAATATTGCTATAAAATCAACGGTAATTGCATAGTCTTATCAAGAAAAGGTGGAGGGACAGGCCCGACGAAACCTTGGCAACAGCCGTATAACGGAATTGTGCCAAATCCTGCAGGTAATAATCCTGAGAGATAAGAAAGAGCCTTTAGAGCGTGTTTTCAAACTGCTCCTTTCTTGTTTTCAGGAAAGGGGCAGTTTTTTATTTTGCATAAAGTGAAACTTTAATCAGTGGGGGTTTTGTCCCTCCCTCACTGATTATTAGCCTTCACCAATCGGGCAGTTATCTCCTACCTAACTTCCTCGCATTCGCTGAATTTTGAGGCGGGAGTCTTACTGTCCGCAAGTAGCGGGATAAAAGAAAGGAGAATGAGAGATGGGAGAATCATGGGGAAAAGGAACAATTTGTGTGCAAGGTGGCTATACGCCAAAGAATGGTGAACCACGTGTTTTGCCACTTTATCAAAGTACAACGTATAAATACGATACTTCAGATGATTTAGCGGCACTATTTAATTTAGAGGCAGAAGGCTATATCTATACGCGTATTGGAAATCCTACTTTAGCTGCATTTGAGCAAAAGTTATCAGATTTAGAAGGCGGTGTAGGGGCTGTTGCGACAGCTTCTGGGCAGGCGGCCATTATGCTGGCAGTTTTAAATATTTGTAGTAGTGGAGACCATCTTCTTTGTTCTTCAACAGTTTATGGGGGAACATTTAATTTATTTGGAGTAAGTTTACGTAAGCTTGGCATTGATGTTACGTTCTTTAATCCCAATTTAACAGCAGATGAAATTGCGGCACTTGCTAATGATAAGACAAAACTCGTTTATGCAGAATCGCTAGGAAATCCAGCAATGAACGTTTTGAATTTCAAAGAACTTTCAGCGGCAGCAAAAGAATTAGAAGTACCTTTTATCGTTGATAATACATTAGCGACGCCTTATTTATGCCAGGCGTTTGAACATGGGGCGAACATTATCGTTCATTCAACGACGAAATATATCGATGGTCATGCAAGCTCTTTAGGTGGCATTGTTATTGACGGAGGAAACTTTGATTGGACGAATGGAAAATATCCTGAGCTTGTTGAACCGGATCCGAGTTATCACGGCGTAAGCTATGTTCAAAATTTTGGGGCAGCAGCTTATATTGTGAAAGCACGCGTTCAGTTATTAAGAGACTATGGAAACTGTATGAGCCCATTCAATGCATATATTAGCAATATTGGCCTGGAAACATTGCATTTACGAATGGAGCGTCACAGCGAAAATGCTCTCGCTGTTGCTAAGTGGCTTGCTAATCATGATCGTATTGAGTGGGTAAATTATCCAGGATTAGATAGTAATGAAAATTACTCATTAGCACAAAAGTATTTGAAAAAGGGTGCTAGTGGAGTTTTAACATTCGGTATTAAAGGCGGATTAGAAGCAGCAAAAGAATTTATCGCAAATGTAAAACTGGCAACGCTCGTAACGCATGTAGCTGATGCAAGAACTTGCGTCATACACCCTGCTAGTACGACGCACAGACAATTAAGTGCAGAAGATCAGCGTTTAGCTGGTGTTACATCTGATTTAATTCGTTTATCGGTTGGTATAGAAGATGTTTCTGATATTATTGCAGATTTAGAAGCAGCGCTAGTCGGAGGCAAACAACATGCCGATCATAATTGATAAAGATTTACCAGCTCGCAAAGTATTACAGAAGGAAAATATTTTTGTAATGACGAAGGAGCGAGCAGAAAAGCAAGATATACGTGCTTTGAAAATTGCTATATTAAATTTAATGCCTACAAAGCAAGAAACAGAGGCGCAATTACTGCGTCTAATTGGAAATACACCGCTGCAATTAGATGTTCATTTACTTCATATGGAATCACATCTGTCTCGTAATGTAGCGCAGGACCATTTAACGAGCTTCTATAAAACATTCCGTGATATTGAGGATGAAAAATTTGATGGACTCATTATTACAGGAGCCCCAGTTGAAACTCTTTCTTTTGAAGAAGTAGATTATTGGGAAGAGCTTGGGCGTATTATGGAGTACTCAAAAACGAATGTAACATCCACGCTTCATATTTGCTGGGGGGCACAAGCGGGTTTGTATTATCACTATGGTGTGCCGAAGTATCCTCTTGCAGAAAAAATGTTTGGTGTATTTGAACATGAGGTTCGTGAGCAACATGTGAAATTGTTACAAGGGTTTGATGAAGTATTTTTTGCTCCGCATTCTCGTCATACAGAAGTACGAGAGGGCGATATTGAAAACGTAAAAGAATTAACGTTATTAGCCAATTCTGAAGAAGCGGGTGTTCATCTTGTTATTGGGCAAGAGGGAAGGCAAGTTTTTGCACTCGGACATAGTGAATATAGTTGTGATACGTTAAAGCAAGAATACGAACGGGACTGCCAAAAAGGATTAAATATTGATGTGCCAAGAAATTACTTTAAACATAATAATCCAGATGAGAAGCCGCTTGTTAGGTGGAGAAGTCATGGGAATTTATTATTCTCTAATTGGTTGAATTATTACGTGTATCAAGAAACCCCTTATGTATTATAAAAAAAGATTGTGTAACACGTGGCAACGTTTTCTTTGTAAAGATTAACTTATATTTTTCCGAATGTTCAAAAAACATTGTTTTTCAGATTTTTTACTCATATAATTTCATCTAAACACAATTTTTGAGGGGTGGACAGTATTATGAAAGAAATTCAAGTTGGTTTATTAGGTCTTGGGACAGTTGGTAGCGGTGTAGTTCGTATTATTACAGATCATCAAGAACGACTCATACACCAAGTAGGTTGTCCTGTGAAAGTAACGAAAGTACTAGTGCAAAACATTGAGAAAGAGAGAGAGGTAGAAGTACCTTCTACTCTATTAACACAAGATGTGAATGAAATTTTAGATAATCCTAATATTGATGTTGTCATCGAAGTAATGGGCGGCATTGATGATGCAAAAGCATATATTTTACAAGCTTTACAAAGTGGGAAGCACGTTGTGACTGCAAATAAAGATTTAATGGCGTTACACGGAGCGGAATTATTAGCGGTAGCAAAGGATAATAAGGCTGATCTGTTTTATGAAGCAAGTGTAGCCGGAGGAATTCCGATTTTACGAAGCATCGTAGAAGGACTTTCTTCAGATCTTATTACGAAAGTAATGGGAATTGTAAATGGAACGACAAATTTTATTTTGACGAAAATGTCAGACGAAGGGAGAGCATATAACGACGTGTTAAAAGAAGCTCAGCAGCTTGGATTTGCAGAAGCAGATCCAACATCAGACGTAGAAGGTTTAGATGCAGCAAGGAAAATGACGATTTTGGCTACTCTCGGTTTCTCTACAAATGTAGAGCTTGGGGATGTGAAGGTAAAAGGAATTACTTCTATTACAGCAGAAGATATTGAATATAGTAAGAGCTTAGGCTATACAATTAAATTAATTGGTCTTGCAAAGCGAGATGGTGAAAAATTAGAGGTTACAGTTGAACCAACGTTACTTCCAAATACACATCCTCTTGCGGCAGTGCAAAATGAATATAATGCTGTGTATGTGTATGGTGAAGCGGTAGGAGAAACGATGTTTTATGGACCGGGAGCAGGAAGCTTACCGACAGCGACAGCTGTTGTGTCGGATCTAGTTGCTGTAATGCAAAATATTAGGTTAGGTGTAAACGGAAATAGTGCGGTATCTCCTCAGTATAAAAAAGTATTAAAAGAACCAGATGAAATTGTTGTGAAAAAGTTTTTAAGACTACATGTGAAAGATGAAATTGGTGTGTTTGCAAAAATCACGTCATTGTTCTCAGAGCGCGGTGTTAGCTTTGAAAAGATTATTCAAATGCCGCTTGAAGAGAAAGGGAAAGCAGAAATCGTAATTGTAACGCATCGTGCTTCTCTTGCAGATTACGATTACATTCTACATACATTGCAATCGTATGAAGAAATAGATTGTTTGAAAGCAAACTATCGAATTGAAGGAGATGCTAAGTAGTATCTCTTATCATAAAGTGAAACTTTAATCAGTGGGGGGGTTGTTCATCCCCCACTGATTATCAGCCCGCACCAAGCGGGCATTTAGGGGCAGTTATCTCCCGCCTAACTTCTTTGTATTCGTTGGATTTTGAGGTGGGAGTTTTACTGCCCACAAATAGCGGGATAAAATGAAAAAAACCTATTAAGCGGCTTGCTTAATAGGTTTTTTTCATTTAAAATTTGCGTACCAACTTGAATAAATGCTTGAATAATCCAACCTGTTGTAAAGGATAAGATAATTGTTCCAAAATAGATTGGCCCATCCAATAAGAAGCTTAATGTTAAAAATAAAAAAGCTAATGAAATTTCTGTTCTTCTAAATGTCCATTTCTTTTTCTCAGCAACAGTTAAAACGAAAGCCTCTTGGGGTGCTGCGCAAAGGTTTGTAGAGACGTAAAGGCCGATTCCGGCTCCGATGAATAGATTTCCACAAATAAGTGTTATATATTTTGGAAGAGAGCGGATAGCGTCCATAATAGTTGTAATAGAACTAACCCAATCAACAAAAAGAGAAATAAGAATCATCGTTACAATTGTGCCGATTGTAATTTGTTTTTTGTCCCAAAAGAGTACGATAAGGGTAAAAACAAAGTTAATCATGAAAATCCAAAAACCAATACTTATGCCGAAATTTTGATATAGTGCAATAAAGAAGGAATCATAAGGGCTAAGTCCAAAGGAAGTAATTGTCGTCATCATATTAATACCGATGGCAAGAATGAGTAAACCGCCAATGAAAAATATATATTCTAATTTGAATCGAAGCATAGTTGTATATCCTTTCAAAATGTATTTGCTAGGAAAGGATATATTGTGAAAAGCTTACCAGGTCAAGGGAGAATTTTTTTGAGAAGAGGGAAATGAGATGACGAATATAAGAAAGATTGCTGAACTCGCTGGGGTATCTGTTTCAACAGTTTCGCGTGTACTTAATAATCATCCGTACGTAAATGAACAGAAACGAAAAGAAATTTTGGCAATTATAGAAGAATTAAATTATACGCAAAATGTAAATGCAATTCATTTAGTGAAAGGAAAAACTAATGTAATCGGTGTTTTATTGCCGCATGTAAATGATCAATATTATAGCGCTATTATTGAGGGAATATCAAAGGAAACAGCACAGAAAAATTATAATATGATGCTTTGTCAGACGAATTATAGTGAGGAAAGAGAATTAGAAATTCTAAATATGCTAAAAATGAAAAAGCTTGATGGGGTTATTATATGTTCCCGAGCAAATAGTAAGGAGAAGCTTGAAGAATATACGAAATTTGGTCCAATTGTTATGTGTGAAGAAATAGATTCAAAATACATTTCAAGTGTACATATTGATTACTATAAAGTTTTTTCGCGTGGTATGAAAAGCTTAATAGATGCTGGCCATACACACATTGGATATTGCATTGGAAGAAGTAATAGCATTAATAGTCAAAGAAGAAAACAGGCGTATGAGGATTCGCTTCAACAGATTGCCGTAACACCGTTAGAAACATGGAAGTTTAAGGGCTGTTTTACGGTGGAAGATGGGCGTAATGTAGTCAGGGAATGGGCTCGTATGTCTGTAAAACCAACAGCGTTTCTTGTGTCTTGTAACCATATTGCAGCGGGAATGGTAACAGAAGCGAAAAAACAAGGAATTCAAATTCCAGAAGATATGACGATTATCGGATGTGATGATCAAGAGGTAGCAGATATATTAGGTATTACGACGATTTCGCATCCTAGTAAAAATGTCGGGATAAAAGCGTTTGAATTATTATATGAAAAGATTAATGAAGAGAAATTAGATGTGAAGCATGTAGAGTTATTACCAGGGTTAGTAGATAGAGAAACAACTTAATGGAGAAGGTGTGAAAATCGCTTTTCAAAATTGCGTTTGGTATAATTATGGACAATCTATGAGGGCTAAAAGGGGTTTTGATATGGGATCAAAAGTAGTAAAAGTAATTCTACTCATTACAATTGCATCTTTCTGTTTATTTGCATATGGCTTTGTTTCAGGTGTAAATGATGTATTAAATCCGAAAGCTTCAAATTTAATAAAAAAGACCGATGTAGTGGCAAAAGAGAAAAAGAAAACGGGAACGTTACAAATAGTTAGTTTAGGTGATTCATTAACACGTGGTGTTGGTGATAAAGAAGGAATTGGCTATATTGGGCGTATGAAAGAGGATTTACAAAAAGATTATAAGCAAAAGGTTGCATTAACAAACTTAGCTGTTAGTGGTGCAAAAATGCCTGACTTATTAAAACAAATTGAGAGTAGTGGTGCTCAATATTCAATTAAGCAAGCAGATGTAATCGTTTTAACAATTGGAGGAAATGATTTATTTCCAGGTTGGGAATCGCTTGGAAAGATAGATTTAGAAACATACCGTCCTGATACAGCGACATTCCAAAGTGAAGCGAAGAAAATAATAGAAGAAATTCGTAAGTTAAATACAGATAGCCCTATTTTTTGGCTTGGTTTATACAATCCTTTTGAAGATGTAGAAGATTTAAAAGGTTCTTCAAACATCGTTGTAGACTGGAATGCATCTTTAGAGAAATTAGCGCTAAATGCTAAAAATGTATATATTACACCGACATTTGATTTATTCCAAAATCGCGGGAAAGATTTATTATACTCCGATCATTTTCATCCGAATGAAGTAGGGTATACATATATGGCAGACCGATTAGTTCAAAATGTTGCGAGTAAATTAAAACTAGAACAAGGAGGGGTAAAATGACGACGATACTTTCCGTACGAGACGTGAAGAAGGTAATTGGAAAGAAGACAATTGTAGAGAATATTTCCTTCGATGTAAAACAAGGGGAAGTGTTTGGCTTCCTAGGGCCGAATGGTGCCGGAAAAACGACTACAATTCGAATGTTAGTTGGGTTGATTAAAGAAACAGAAGGTACGATTTCTATCGGTGGTTATTCTATTAAGGAAAATTTCAGAGAAGCGATGCGTCAAATAGGGAGTATCGTTGAAAACCCAGAACTGTATACATATTTAACTGGATGGGAAAATTTAAAACAATTTGCCCGTATGCTAGGTGGTATATCAGATGAACGTATTCTTGAAATTGCTCAAATGGTTCATTTGGATGAAAGAATTCACGACAAGGTAAAAACATACTCACTCGGTATGAAACAGCGCCTTGGAATTGCCCAGGCGCTTCTTGGAAATCCCAAATTGCTCATATTAGATGAGCCAACAAATGGTTTAGACCCAGCTGGAATTAGAGAACTTAGGGAATTTATACATAAGCTTGTGAAAGAAGAAAATATGAGTGTATTTATTTCAAGTCACTTGCTAAGTGAAGTACAAATGATATGCAATCGTGTTGCTATTATTCATAAAGGAAAAATGATAACAGTTGCCAAGGTTGAAGAGTTAATTAAAACAGCAAGTGATCGTGTAGAATGGATTGTTACACCGATCTCTAAGGCGAAAAATATGCTTGAAGATGCTGAGGAAGTAAGAGAAGTGAGTATAGAAGGTGACCGATTACTATGCCGCATGGATATTGCATCTATAAGTAGTTGGAATAAACTCTTTGTAGAAAATGGGATAGATGTGCATAGCGTTAAGGAACTGGTATTTACGCTAGAAGATTTATTTATTGAACTCACAAGGGGTGAGCAGCATGCGTGAATTTGCGAATCTAGTTTTAAATGAATCGGAGAAAATTTATCGTAAGAAACGTATTTTTGTTGTCATGCTTATTTTAGCAATCTTGATCCCACTTTTTGTGTATGCTCAGTATCGTGAAATAGAAACGACGCAAAAAAGACTCGGTACAACGGATTGGAAAGTTTCATTACAACAACAAATTGTTGATTCACAGAACCGTTTGAATAACTCTAGGTTGCCAGACGAATGGCGTGATTGGCTAAAGGTAAGAGTGGAGCAACAACAATATTATTTAGATCATGATATTAACCCGATGGCACCGGGCGCACCGACTTTTGTAAGAGCATTTATTGAGCAAGGAATTACATTGTTTATTCCGCTTCTTGTAATGATTGTCGCTATTGATATTGTTTCAGGAGAACGAAGTGATGGGACGATGAAGATGTTACTTACGCGGCCGATCCGGCGCTGGAAAATACTTCTTAGTAAATACGTGACGATGTTATTTTTCATTTCACTCATACTGCTTCTTGTAGGTTTGTTTGCTTACGTATTATCCGGGCTTGTATTTGGATACTCTGGATGGAACTTGCCTGTTTTAACAGGATTCGTCATTGATAAGGAGACATTAAATACGAATTTTGTACATCTTATTCCGCAGTGGCAATACATCTTAATGGCGTATGGATTAGCTTGGTTTGTTGCTATCGTTGTCGGAACTATATCATTTATGGTCTCGGTTTTAATTCGTAATACACCAGCTGGTATGGGTGTTATGCTAGCCGCATTAATTGCAGGGGGCATTTTAAGCTCATTCGCAACATCTTGGGAAGGCGCGAAATATATTTTTAGTGTGAATTTATCATTAACGGATTATTTATCAGGAAAATTACCTGCATTACAAGGTTTATCGATGGGATTTTCTTTAATGAATTTAACTGTTTGGGCAGTTGTTTCCCTTATTATTTCGTTTGTGGTATTTACAAAGCAGGATATGGTGAATTAATTGGACAGGAAGTGAAAGTATGGAAACAGTTTTAAAGAATGATTGGGGGCCATTAGTGGCACCCGAATTTGAGAAAGAATATTATTGTACGCTAGCTAATTTTTTGAAAGAAGAGTACAGTGCACATGTTGTTTATCCAAAGGTAGAAGATATTTTTAACGCTCTTCAGTATACAAGTTATGAAAATACAAAGGTTGTCATTTTAGGACAGGATCCATATCATGGACCGAATCAAGCGCATGGTTTAAGCTTTTCTGTACAACCTGGTATTAAAACACCACCGTCATTGTTAAATATGTATAAAGAACTTCGAGATGAATATGGTTATGAAATTCCGAATAACGGTTATTTAGTAAAGTGGGCGGAGCAAGGAGTATTATTATTAAATACTGTATTAACCGTTCGTCAAGGTGAGGCGAATTCTCATAAAGGAAAAGGATGGGAGCATTTCACAGATCGCGTAATTGAGCTATTAAATGAACGTGAAAAGCCGGTTATTTTCATATTGTGGGGACGCCATGCACAGGCGAAGAAAAAGTTAATTACGAATAAGAATCATCATATTATTGAATCCGTGCATCCAAGTCCATTATCAGCAAGACGTGGTTTCTTTGGCAGTAAACCGTATTCTAAAGTAAATACGATTTTAGATAATATGGGTGAAAGAGAAATTGATTGGGAAATTCTAAATATATAAACGCAAAAAAGGTAGTTAACAATTGTTAACTACCTTTTTACTATTACTGTTCATTTTTTAGTTTTGCATCTAGTACAAAAGTACCAAATGGGATAACTGATGCAGCAAGTGCGCCAAGTGCCCATAAAATTGATTTACGGTGTACGATTGTTACTTGAATTACCGCAAAGATAAATAGTATAAATAGAACTCCGTGAGCCATACCTGTAATTTTAACGGCTGTTGCAAACCCCGCGAAATATTTTAATGGCATTGCTACAAATAATAGTAATAGGAAAGAAATCCCCTCAACTAAGCCGATTGCTCTTAATCGTCCGATTGGTGTAGATAACATGAAGTAGCCTCCTTTAACGCATGCTTGTATATAGTAAATTTGTATTCTTTTCCAAAATAAAATAGTCTATTTTGTTCCATTATATACAAAAAGAAAGTTTACACTACGAGAATAGTGCAAAGTTCAAAATATAGTCACAAAAGCATTGTAATTTAAATAAAAACCTATTTGAAGTATTTGACTTCAAATAGGTTTTATGAATGAAAATATTAAACAAGTACTTCCGTTTTTAAAACGAATTTCTCTACAACTTTTGCAACACCATCGTTCATATTTGTATCTGTCACGTAGTTCGCAATTTCTTTAATATCATCTGGTGCGTTGCCCATTGCAACGCCAAGACCAGCAAATTCAATCATAGCTTGGTCGTTATAGCTATCACCCATTGCGATAACTTCTTCACGCTTAATACCAAGTTTTTGGATTAGTTGGTTTAGGCTTGTTCCTTTTGTAACACCATATTCAGTAAATTCTAAGAAGAATGGTTTTGAACGCATAACGCTTAATTGGCCTTCTAGTTGTTTTTGTAGCTTTGTTTCTACCACTTGTAAGTGTTCTGGCTTTTCTACCATTAGAACTTTTACAACTGGTTGTTGTACAGCATCTTTAAGGTTATTTACCTCTACGATTGGCATACCAGTAATTTGACCTTCAATTTCGGTATAAGAGTTATTTTCTTCAGTTATAATATCGTCACAAATGTATGTATGAATCCATACATTTTCTTCTTTACTAATATCATATAAATTGTGAACGATTTCAGGAGATAATGTACTGCTGAATAATTCTTCATCCGTTTTGCAGTTAATAATTTTTGCACCGTTAAATGAAAGAATAAAGCTTCCGTATTCCTCTAAATGTAGTTCCTTTGCAATCGCACGCATTGCGAATGTTGGACGCCCAGAAGCCAGTACAACTTTAACTCCTTGCTCTTGTGCTGTCATTAAAGCCTCTTTCGTACGAGGTGAAATGGTATGGTCATCGCGTAATAAAGTATCATCTAAGTCTAAAACAATCATTTTATAAGTCATATAGAAAATTCCTTTCTTTGTTGGAATAGAAATAAATTTTTATGAAGATATTGGGGAATATATAGTGAGACATCGAACCTCTTTGCATGAAGATAAGAAAGGTTCTGCATTGTTAGTATAAAATATCATGAGCGTGTTGCCCATGATATTTTATCCCGCTATTTGTGGGCAGTAAGACTCCCACCTCAAAATTTAGCTGGAGCAAAGAAGTTAGGTGGGAGATTAACTGCCCGTAAACGCCCGATTGGTGAAGGCTAATAATCAGTGGGGATGAACAAAAACCCCACTGATTAAAGTTTCACTTTATCATTATCGTAACAACTCTAAAGGTAGAGTGCAATAATGGAAGTTTTCCAATTTACGATAATTGCTTTTCGTTCGAACGAGAAAATAGTATTTCCAGCAAAATAGCCATAACAGACCCAAGAACGAGACCGTTACTTAAAAATGATGCTAAAAATGGTGGTAGCGTAGAAAATGCTCCTGCCGGAATGAACATAACTCCCACTCCTGTAAATATTGAAAGACCTGCTACTTTAAATAATTGTTCTTTATTTTGTACAGTGTTATATTCGCGAAAAGCGAGACCAATCATGCTTGCAAATACAGGGTAAATCGCAGCATACCCAACTGCAACGGGGATTGCTGCAAAGAATGAAGTAATCTTTGGGAATATACTAACAAGAATGATAAAACTTGATCCTAACATAAATGGAAGGCGTTTATAAATATTTGTCGTTGCGATAAATCCTGCTGATCCAGAAATGGCAACAGGACCAATGGCTGAAAATAGACCACCTAGTAATTGATTTATTCCTGTTATAATGCCAGCTTGTTTGAAGCGATTTGGAGCGGAATCTTTTTCATATTTAGAAACAACCTTTTGTACAACGCGAATGCTTGCTAACATATTTGTTAGAAGTAGTAGTGTGACGAAAACTACTGTAATTGCCATGTTCCATTCAATGCGAGGCATTCCGAAAACAAATAGAGATGGAAGACGAATTATATCTGTCACAGGTGTTACTGGATTAGATAATCCGAAGCATGCGAATAATATCCAGCCGAAGACGATACTGAAAAGAACGGAATATTGTCCAATAATAGGTAGCTTCATAATGAAAAAAGATAGTAAAATAACAATGAGTGAAAGAATAAATACGTTAGCCTGTACTTCTGTGTGTTGTCCATCAAGACCAAACATGCCTTTTAAGAAGGAACCACTAAGTTGTGCGACGAGAAGGAATAAATATGTTCCAATTACTGTCGGTGTAAAGTAACGAACTAGTTTATCGATAAGTCCAAAAACACTAAGAATAATACAAATGATTCCGCTTAATAGGAAAGCGTACTGGAGGACCTTAAGCGTTTCATTGCTTGATCCAAATAATACGACGCCTAAACTTGCATAAAGGGAGAAAATTCCCCACCAAAGGCCTGCAGGACCTTCTTGAATAGGAAGTTTATGCCCAAATATAGCTTGCAAGAGACCAGCAAATCCGAGAACAAATAATGTTCTTTGTACAAATGCGATGGCTTCAGCGCCATCAAGACCGTAACTAGTTGCGACACTAATTGGTACAATAAGACTTCCAGCTAAAATAAATAGTGCCCATTGCAAGGCAGAAAGAAATATCTTCATTATATCGACCTCTTTCATAGATTCCGTTTCTAGTATATACGTATTTCATTTCCTCTGGCAAAGATTGTAGATAGAGAAAAGAGTTGAAACATAATATGAATGCACGTAAGCAATTATGGATAGCAGTTGTATGTATGACCTTTGTTGTAATTCTAGGAACGCTAGGATTTATGACAATTGAAGAGATTAGTTTATTTCAAGCATTTTGGATGACGATGATTACTGTATTAACTGTTGGATATGGAGATGCGGTTCCTGTAACGCAGGCGGGAAAAGTTTTTGCTCTTCTTATTATACCTATTGGCGTCGGTATCGTTACGTATGCAATTGGGGTAGTAGCAGCTATGCTTATTGAAGGGAATTTATTTCATGCAGTGCGGAGGAAGAAGATGGATAAACAAATAGCACAGTTAGAAAATCATATTATAGTGTGTGGATGCGGTAGAGTAGGGCTTCAAGTTGTACATGAATTGCAGGAAAAGAAAATGCCATTTGTAGTTGTGGATAAAGATGAAAGTATATTGGAGCAGGAAAAACTTTTATATGTACACGGGGATGCAACGGAAGATCAAGTGTTACATAACGCTGGAATTTCGAAGGCAGCGGGTCTAGTTGCTATCGTAGCAAACGATGCTGAAAATGTATTTATTACATTAACAGCAAGGGGACTGAACGATGCAATTAAAATTGTAGCAAGAGCTGAAAAGCCAGAAACAGAAGAGAAATTACGACGCGCTGGTGCAAATAAGGTCATTAATCCATCTAGTATGGCAGGAATTCATATTGCAAAAGGTATTGCGAATCCGCTAACAGTTCATTATATTGATACAGTACTGTATGGAATAGAACAATCATTTGTAATTGAAGAAATTTCAGTCGGAAACGATTCTATCTTAGTCAATAAATCGTTACTAGAAAGTGATGTGAGAAATCAATTTGATGTAACAATTTTGGCTATTTTAAGGGATGGAAATATTATTCATAATCCAACGGGGCAGGAAAAACTGCAAGAACGTGATATGATAATAGTATTTGGTTCAGTAGAGAAACTGGGGCAATTTGAGAAAGAATTACAAAGTACGAGGTGATAAGGAATGCAAATATCTAGCGACAAGATTTTAAATAAAATGGCGAATGAAATTGCAAAGGCAAAAAGTAGTGAAGGGCAAAAGTCTAAAGAACATTTATTAGTTGTGCGAGCATTATGTGATTTATTATTAGATGAACAAGTTGAATCCCATACTTATAGAGAACCACAAGTTCAATCACAAATAATCGGATCTCAGCCTATGACAACAGTTCAGCCGGTGATGCCGATTTCTGGAGAGCCAGTATATATAAAAGAAGATGATGCAAACGGTAACTCTTTATTGGACTTTTAAAAGCACAATCGTTTGGCTTATATGAAAAAATTGCTTATGATAAAAGTAAAAAAGGGGAATTAAGATGAAAATTTTCTTTTTACTAGGTTGCATTGCAGCGGGATTATCCGTTGCATTAGGGGCTTTTGGAGCACATGGTTTAGAAAATAAAATTTCTGCAAAAATGTTAGAAGTGTGGAAGACGGGCGTTACATATCAAATGTTTCATGCAGGGGGCTTATTTGTAGTTGCTTTATTAATGGACAAAATGCAATCATCACTTTTAAGCGCTGCGGGTTGGTTTATGGTAGCTGGGATTATTATGTTCTCAGGCAGTCTTTATGCATTAAGTACAACAGGTATTAAATTCTTTGGCCCAATTACACCTCTCGGTGGTGTAGCGTTTATTGTGGCGTGGATTTTAGTCGGAACTGCAGTTGTAAAAGGGTTATAAAAAACAAAAGCTGGCATTTGCCAGCTTTTTTTTATGGTCTTGGAGCATAAGTTGCTTGTTGGCTAGGTAAATACGCAATTTCTCCTGGGAATTCTACATAATCTAAGTAAATCATTAGTAGCAAATAGCGCTTTCCAGATTTCGGCTCACTAATTACGATATGATCACGGCCAGCTGCCTCGATGATCCCTGTATAAGATTGTGTACCAAGCGAACTACCACGTTCATAAGTCATTACAACTGTAGCCGGCTTGCCTTTGTTTAAACGAAGGATGTTTTCAATATACGATTGCTCTAGTGGTAACATACCTTGAGAAACTGCAAGTTGAGCCTGAGCAGCTTGTTGTTGCATCGCTTGCTGCTGTTGCTGTTGTTGTGCAGTCATTTGTTGCGGTTGTACATAAGTTCCAGATGGTTGATAAAAACCTGTTCCGTAGTATGGGTTTTGTTGCTGTGCCATTCAAAAATCCCTCCTCATTTTCATTCCTTAATATACGCCAGGACAATCTTCTCCAGATGGTTGAAAGAAGCAATGCTTTTTAAAACGTCCAGAATTTTGTTGGTCATACCAAGTTGGCGGGCAAGGACCTTCAGGTCTAAAGAACCATAAGGCAAAATTGGCGGGCCAAAAACGTTGTCCTTGAATGGTCCGTCTTGCTAATGCGATATCTTGCTCTCTCGCTCGCTGATAAAAATACCCTTTTTGAGTTGCCTCAAAACCACCAGGATTTTGATAAACCATTTGACGTAAATTACGTATTTTTTTAAAATCTAAACAATTTCCGCGGACACGATTTACCCCAACGTTTCCGACCATTAACATTCCTTGTTGCCCTTCTCCTTCGGCTTCAGCACGCATCAGTCTAGCTAATAACTTTACATCTTCTTCGTTATAAGCAATAACACCCATTATGTGTCACCTCTCTTTTTGGAATACCCTTTGGGAAGAGGTTTTTTCTAGATGAAGTGTGGAACAATTACTAGTTCATACGTATGAGAAAAAGGACTCGGATATGACAACCAAACGAAGTTTTACATTGAGAGAGGAAAATAAAAAAGCTAGCGTGTGCTAGCTTTTTATCATTAAAATATTTTGGACCATAAGTTTGAGAAGAAATCACCAACGGAACGCATTGTTAATACGAACCAATTTGCTTTTGCTACTTCTTCTGTCGTTTTTGCAGCAACTTTCATACTTTTAGTTCCATCTAAAAATCCGTATTTATCAGTTGGTTCTAAAACGATGGAACCGACCTTTGCATCTTTCTTAATAGGAGCAACTAAATGTCCATCTTCAGCGAGTGACTTATCCGCTTCGGTAGAAATTTTGTAAGGTGCTTTGCTACCTTTTGCGGTAACTACTGTCACTTCTTTTTCTGGTGTAACTGTTACGTAGTCTTCTTTACCTTTTACTACAGAAATTTTGTTATTTTTATCTATTTTTAATTTCTGTTTTTCGAAGCTATTAAACCCATATTCAATTAATGCACGAGATTCTGTGAAACGCTCATCCATTGATTTTGTTTTAATAATAACTGAAATAAGGCGTAAATCACCACGTTTTGCTGTAATAGTGAATCCATATCCAGCAGTATCAGAACTTCCTGTTTTTAAACCATCTGCTCCTTCATAAGCGAAAGCAGCACCTGGTAACATCCAGTTCCAGTTTTCCATACGAATTGGTTTCGGATGATTATCTGGGAAGTTTCTAAATCTTTGTTTTGTATCCTCTAGCATTTCTGGATACTTTGTAATAATTGTTTTTGAAAGAATACCCATATCGCGAGCTGACATAGAGTTTTCTCCATTCGGATCAGTTCCTTCAGGATGTTTCCCTTTTAAATCAGCGTTATTCAACCCAGTAGCGTTTACAAATTTATATTTCTTTAACCCTAGTTTTTTTGCATGTTCATTTGCAAGATTTAAGAAGTTTTTCTCACTGCCTGCAAGTAATTCTGCTAAAGCAATACTAGATCCATTCGCAGAGAAGATAACGATAGAATGATATAATTCTCTTACAGTATATTGGCGTCCCTTTTCGAACGGTACGTTAGAGAATTCATTATTACGTGAAACTTCATAAGCGTAATCAGAAATGTTTACTTTCGTATCCCAAGTGATTTTTCCTTCTTTAATTGCTTCTAATACGGCATAAACAACAATTAATTTTGACATACTAGCGATAGCTAGTAATTCATCTGGATTTTGTTCATGCAGTATTTTTCCTGTATCTGCATCAAATAGAAGTGCAGCAGCTGCCTCTATATGTATTTTTTCTTCCGCATGGGATGTTGTTACTCCTAAGGAAGAAATTGACAATAGAAACACTAGTAAAATAGACAAGATTTTCTTCATATACATTATCACCTTCGCATCGTTATTAGCATATAGCTCGTACCATTTTAGCATAAATTTGGATGTGAAAAGGTTACAATCTTACAAGAAATTTGAAAAGAATTTGTCGATTTTTGTTCAAATTTGCAGAGAAAAGGAGTTTTTTGAGAAGAAATATAGAGGATAATAAAAAAAGGAACGAAATTCGTTCCTTTTTCATTATTATATGTGTAAAAATTTCTCTACTTTTTCGTCTGGTAAAATGTTCCCAACGAAGAATGTACCGAATTCACCGTAACGAGCACTTACTTCATCGAAGCGCATTTCATATATAAGCTTCTTAAATTGAAGAACATCGTCAGCGAATAATGTTACGCCCCACTCGAAATCGTCGAATCCGACTGATCCTGAAATTACTTGGCGTACTTTCCCTGCGTATTGGCGACCGATTTTACTGTGACTGTACATCATTTTTTTACGTTCTTCCATAGGAAGCATGTACCAGTTGTCATTACCTTGGCGACGCTTATCCATTGGATAGAAGCAAATATGATTTGCTTTTGGTAACTCAGGATATAAGCGAGCTAAGATTTGTGGGTTTTGGTATGGATCTTCATCAGCTGGAAGGTAGTTGCTTAGTTCAACAACAGATACGTAAGAATATGCAGGAACTAAATATTCAGCTAATGTTGTTTTATTTAATTCTGTTTCGATTTCATTTAATTCTTCCATTGTTGGACGTAAGATCATCAGCATAATATCTGCTTTTTGACCAACAACTGTATACATTGCATGACTGCCTTTTTTCGCAGCAGCTACTTCGTTCCATTTTTCAATGACATTTAAAAATTCAGACACTGCTTGTCCGCGTTCGTCACTAGATAATGTTTTCCATGCTGCCCAATCAATAGAACGTAAATCATGTAAACAATACCAGCCATCTAACGTTGTTGTTGCTTCACTCATTCTATTCACCTCAGTTAATGATATTTTACACGTTAACTATAGCATATATAGTTTTAAAATCATCTATATAAAGTTTCGGCACATAAAAATGTCACATTTATATTTATTAGAAAACGGGAGAAAATAAGGCTTAAGTAGGACATATTTTTCGGCTGAATTTTATGAAAATATAATCATTTTTATTTTATCTATTTTTTGGGAGCTATAAGTTTAAAATATAGAAGAAAAGCAGTATTCTTAAAGATAGAGTTTTTTTAACATATGTAGGAGGGTTTATTCGTGAGCAACTTATTTACAACAGTAAAAGAAAAAGTTCAAGGAAAAGGCATTTCTATCGTACTTCCTGAAGGAACTGATGAAAGAATTTTAGGCGCTGCAGAGCGTTTAGCAAAAGAAGAGTTAGTAAAACCAATCTTAGTTGGTAATAAAGAAGAAATTAGCGCAAAAGCTGCTAGCATGAATTTAACATTAGCAGGCGTTGATATTTATGACCCAGCTACATATGAAGAAATGGATGCAATGGTAGCATCTTTCGTTGAACGCCGTAAAGGTAAAGCAACAGAAGAAGATGCTCGCAAAGTCCTTAAAGACGAAAACTACTTCGGTACAATGCTTGTATACATGGGCAAAGCACAAGGTTTAGTAAGTGGTGCAGCTCACTCTACAGCTGATACAGTTCGTCCAGCACTTCAAATTATTAAAACAAAACCAGGCGTTACAAAAACTTCAGGCGTATTCATCATGGTACGTGAAGAAGAGAAGTATGTATTCGCTGATTGCGCAATTAACATTGCACCAAACAGCCAAGATTTAGCTGAAATTGGTATCGAAAGTGCGAAAACTGCTGAACTATTCGGCATTGACCCACGCGTTGCTATGTTAAGCTTCTCTACAAAAGGTTCTGCGAAATCTCCAGAAACAGAAAAAGTTGTAGAAGCAACTCGCATTGCGAAAGAAATGGCTCCTGAATTAACTTTAGATGGAGAATTCCAATTCGATGCTGCATTCGTACCATCTGTAGCTGAGAAGAAAGCTCCAGGTTCTACAATTAAAGGTGATGCTAACGTATTCGTATTCCCAAGCCTAGAAGCTGGTAATATTGGCTACAAAATCGCTCAACGCTTAGGTAACTTCGAAGCAGTAGGACCAATCTTACAAGGTTTAAACATGCCTGTAAATGACCTATCTCGTGGATGTAACGAAGAAGAAGTGTACAAGTTAGCTTTAATTACGGCAGCTCAAGCACTTTAATTCTGTAATGAATTAGTATGAAAAAAGACCACCCTATTTCTTTTGAAATGTGGGTGGTCTTTTTTATTTTTCTAAACCAAGTGCCTTATTGTTGCGATCAATAATACGTTGTAAATTCGTCTCGTATAAAGGAATTTCATCTACTGTTAGTTGAGATGGTGTTAACTTTGGAGCGAATTGTTGCAGCGTTTTTAAAAGGCGCATCATTAAATCTTGTACTGTAATTGTTTCGCCAAGTAATTCAGAGAGTGAAGCCATCGTACTCGGTACAATTTCAGGGTACGTAAATCGCGTTTCTTCTCTTTGAATTGCTACGTTGTAGAAATCACGAACGAGTGCGGCACGCTCAGAACCGCTTCCTGTCGCACATAAGTAAATTTGTACAGCAACGCCACCGCGAATACGGCGCTGTGAAATACCAGCGAATTTTTGATTACGAATACTTAAATCATAGCTACCAGGACAGTAAGAACCAACAATTTCTTTTGCCTCGATAGTAACATCGTAATCTTTTAACATTTCCTTAATTAAATGCCACATCGTATCGTACCCAAGATCAATATCGATACCTTTTTCTGTTTCTTGGAATAAAAGTGATACGTTTAAAACACCTTCATCAAGTCCGACCGCAAGTCCGCCGGAATTACGAACGATAACATTGAAGTTGTTTTCTTTTAAAAAGGAAATACCTTCTTCTAAATGTGGTAGGCGCGAATCTTGAATGCCAAGAACAATTGTATTGTGATGAACCCAAGAACGCATTGTTGCAGCGGATTGACCTTTTCCGATGCTTGTACATAAAGTGTCATCCATTGCGAATGACTGAAGTGCATGGAATGTTGGTCCTAAACTAGACTGATCCACAATACGCCACTCTGGCTGAGATAAAATCGAACGGGAATTGCTCATATAACTAACCCCTTATCTTTAAAATGACAATCTCTATTATAGCAAAAAATAAAAAAAGGAGTTTTACTGCCCACAAATAGCAGGATAAAGGGGGATTTTGAAGTGAAAGAATAAAAAGGATGCATTGCATGCATCCTTTTTATTCTGCAATTTTTTCTAAATTACCGTTTCGATCCATTCGGAAAGAGGTTTGGGGACGTTCCTCATCATCCATTACTGCCAATTTACGAGCTCGGTTCATAATATTCATAAGTGTTTCGTAATCTTCTTGTACAGTATGAGATTGTTGTTCTAATTTTTCTAGTTTCTTTTCTAGTTCTTCATTTCGCAAGATTTGCGCTTTAATTTCTTGTTTCAATCTCGTATTCTCGTTTTCAAGAGCTGTTATTTTTATATTTGAAGATCCAACTGTTTGTAAAAAGTAAATAACATCTTGCATTGTTATTGAGCTTTTTGGAGCAGGGACAGTCGGCTCTTGATATGGAATAGCTTCTTTATATTGAACAGCTGTTTCGTATGGTACTAGTTCTTCATAATCATCTACCGCTTCTGAAGCTGGTGGTGTATAAAGTAGGCGTTTTTTTGCCTGTTCGCCGCTTGCAGCACGCATTTTATCTTTACGATGTTTTTTTGCTAGTTGAAGAGCCTGCTCATAACTATAACGAACGACAGCGTTCCAGCGGAAACCACAAGCAGCGGATGTGCGGTTTAACTGATCTCCTACTTCTTCAAATGCATTCAATTGGGTACTTCCTTCTCGAACATGGCGAAGCACCGTTTCAGCAAGTAATAAATCGTCCTCGTCTGTCCAAGCATCTTGTCTTACTTTCATAGATTCAACTCCCTTTCTTTTTATGAACTTCCTATTTTTATAATGGGCAAAAAAAAAAGCTTTTATACAAAGCTTTTAAAAATATGGTAGATTTCGATGAAGAGAAGAAATTTTTGCTATGAATGGTGGAAGCTTTTGAAGGAGAAAATATAAATAATATGTAGCCTTATATAGGAATAGAGCTATGTTCGGAGACTTGCAACAAGCTTCAAAGAGCGGTAAAATACCATTTAGTGTTTATTTTTAAATGTACTTGTGAAAAGTTTAAAATAGAGGAAGTGTTATATATAATGGGAAACGAATTTCGTGTGTGCGATGATTGTCAGGCGACGAACGTTAAAACGCTGATTCCGAAGTTAAAAAAAGTAGATTCATGTGCAACGATTGAGGTTGCATGTCAGTCTTACTGTGGCCCTGGTCGTAAAAAATCATTCGCGTTTGTAAATAATCGTCCAGTTGCGGCTCCAACAGAAGACGAATTAATTGTAAAAATTGAAGCAAAGTTAAATAAGTAAGAAGAAGAAGAGTGAATAGATTACTCTTCTTTTTTATGTCCATAAGATAGCGCTTTGTATGGATTCGTATTTCAAAATAATGGTTGACAGCCTTTTGAAGCGGTAGGTAAAATAGAAAGTGTCTGATTCTGAGAATCATTATCAGGAAAATATCAATTCATCTAATTTTTTTATTACTATTTGAGAATAAATTTCATTTTATTAAATATATGTTGTTGGCTAGGATGGTTGAGGGATGGAAGCGAGCGCAAGGAGTATAGAACAGCAAGATGTGAATGTTAAAGAGATTAAGAGCAGACCGCTCGTTGCCTCTATTATTTTAATAGCAGGCACAATTTTGTTAGCTTTAAGCATGGCAGTTTCTATTTCGTTTGGTGCTGCAGATATTAGTTTAAAGACCGTTTGGCAAGCTGTATTTCAGTTTGATGGGTCTATAACGCATCATAACGTAATTCAAGAACTTCGCATGCCTAGGGCGATAGGGGGCGTAGTTGCAGGTGCCTTTTTAGCGGTATCAGGAGCAATTATGCAAGGGATGACACGGAATCCACTTGCATCACCATCGTTAATGGGGATTACAGATGGTGCTGTATTCGGGATTGCAATTATGTATGCATTCTTCCCTAATTCACCTTATTTAATGTTTGTTATCGCATCTTTTATTGGAGCTGCGTTTGGAGCAAGCATTGTATATGGTATTGGGTCTTCTTCACCAGGTGGATTAACACCTGTGAAATTAGCTTTAGCTGGAGCTGCAATTAGTGCTTTATTAGGGGCAATTTCATCTGGAATTGCATTGTACTTCAATCTTGCCCAAGAGGTGAGTATGTGGAATGCAGGCGGCGTTGCCGGAGTGAAATGGCAAAGTATTAATATGTTAGTACCGATTGGTCTTGTTTGTCTCATTATAGCAATTATGATGTCGAGATATATTACCATTTTAAGCTTTGGTGAAGAAATTGCGATTGGGCTAGGTCAAAATACTACATTAATTAAATTCATTGGAACAGTACTTGTTCTTGTATTAACGGGTTCTGCGGTTTCTATGGCAGGATCGGTTGGATTTGTTGGTCTTGTAATTCCACACATGACTCGTTTCCTTGTAGGCTCAGATTATAGATGGGTTATTCCATGTTCTGCGGTCTTAGGTGGATTGTTAATTGAATGTGCAGATATGTTATCTCGCGTTATTAATCCACCATTTGAAACGCCAATTGGAGCAATTACAGCGCTAATTGGAGTTCCATTCTTCCTCTACTTAGCACGTAACGAAGGGAGAGGGAAAATGTGAGGACGAGCGTCTTAACAAAAAAGAACGTTTCTATTTTAACGATTTTAGTAGGATTAATCGTTGCTGTATTTTTAGTAAGCTTAAATACAGGAACATTTAAAATACCTCCGATGGATGTATTAAAGTCATTGGTTGGATTAGGTGCAGAAGATCAATCTGTTATTTTATTTGAATTTCGTATGCCACGTATGGTTATTGCTATATTAGTTGGTTCTGCACTAGCTATGTCAGGTGCAATTTTGCAAGGGTTATCACGAAACCCACTTGCTGATCCAGGTATTATTGGTATTAACGCTGGAGCGGGATTAACAGTTGTTGTATTCGTCTACTTTTTCTTCGGAAAAGTTGGAACAGGTACACTTTTATCTGTATTTATCCTTCCATTCTTCGCACTAGTTGGGGCGATATTGGCAGCGGTTATTATTTATTTACTAGCATGGAAAGACGGCGTTTCATCAACTCGATTAATTCTTGTTGGTATCGCTGTTGCAGCCGGATTTGGTGCTGTTAGTTTAATTTTTTCTATGAAGATGACATCTAACGACTTCCGTTTTGCAACGATTTGGTTGGCAGGAAGTTTATGGGGAACAGATTGGAAGTTCGTATTAAGTGTACTCCCATGGATGCTTATTTTCTTACCACTTGCCATTAGTAAAGCGCACATATTAAATGTAATGAATTTAGGCGACTCTACAGCAGTTGGCCTTGGTGTAAATGTAGAAAAGGAAAGACGTAAATTATTATTTATTGCAGTTTGTTTAGCTGGTGCATCTGTTGCAGTGGCGGGCGGAATCGGTTTTATCGGTTTAATGGCTCCTCATTTAGCGAGACGCCTTGTTGGTGGTAAACATCAAATTATGTTACCAACGGCTGCATTAATAGGAACGTTCTTACTTTTATTTGCAGATGTAATTTCAAGAAGTGTGTTACCAACTTCAGAAATACCGGTCGGACTTGTTATTTCTGTAATTGGCGCACCATATTTCATATATTTACTTATGAGGACAAAATAAAGGGAGGCTTTTTGTATGGCAACTTTAGCAGTTGATGCGGTATCTGTTGGCTATAATGAAGGGTTAATTATAGATGGATTAACAGTTGAAATTCCGGAAGGGCAAATTACAACGATTATTGGACCAAATGGTTGTGGGAAATCTACATTATTAAAAACGGCTTCTCGTATTTTGAAAGCAAAACGAGGTACTGTTTATCTTGATGGAAAAGCAATTGAGAAACAGCCAACGAAAGAAATCGCAAAGAAAATGGCGATTTTACCACAAACTGCAGAAGTGCCAACAGGCCTTACTGTGTTTGAACTTGTTTCATATGGACGTTTTCCTCATCAAAAAGGATTTGGAACATTGAAAGAAGAGGATTATCGCTACATTCATTGGGCACTTGAAGTGACGGGGATGACAGAATTCGCAAATCGTCCAGCAGAAGCTTTATCAGGTGGGCAGCGTCAACGTGTATGGATTGCGATGGCTCTTGCACAAGGAACAGATTTACTTGTGTTAGATGAACCAACAACATACTTAGATATGGCTCATCAACTTGAGGTATTAAACTTACTGAAGAAGTTAAACAAAGAAGAAGGCAGAACGATTGTGATGGTTATTCACGATTTAAATCATGCTTCTCGTTTCTCTGATCATATGATTGCATTAAAAGCAGGTAAGTTAATGAAACAAGGAACGCCAGATGAAGTTATGACGAGTGAAACACTTCGTAACGTATTTGAGATTGAAGCGCAAATCGTTCCATGCCCAGTAAATTGTAAACCAATTTGCTTAACATATGATTTAGCGATGATTAATAATCAATTGCGTAAAAAAGCATAAGTAGCCCCCTCTTAAAGAGGGGGACTTCTAATGGACGTTGAGCTTCTTATTGATAGGTGAGAAGTTGAACGCCCGTTAGAACGGGCTATAAACAGCAATTAATAAATATATATTAATTAAATGTTGTTTTCGTTTCTTATAGTTACATGCAAATTATAAGAGAAATACAGCTAGAAGGAGTGGGAATATGAAGAGTTTTAAAATGGCACTATTAGCAATGGTACTAGTTGTTACTTCTGTACTATTTGCAGCTTGTTCTAACAAAGAAGAAGAGAAGAAAGCAGATGCGAAGGTTGAAGAGCGCACTGTACAGCATGCAAAAGGGGAAATTAAAATTCCTGCAAATCCAAAGAAAATTGCTGACCTTAGTGGTTCAACAGAAGAATTATTAATTTTCGGTATGAAACCGATTATTACTGCAAATACAACACAAGAAAAAATTGATGGACATATTGCAAAGAAATTAGAAGGTGTGAAACCAGTAGGTTCTGCTTGGGGCGATAAAATTAACATCGAAGCAGTAGCTGCCGCAAAACCAGACTTAATTCTTGTAAACAATCGTCAAGAAAAGATTTATGATCAATTATCTAAAATTGCACCAACAGTTATGTTAAAAACTCCATTAGACCAATGGCGTCCAAAATTCGAAGAAGTAGGTCAAATCTTCGGTAAAGAGAAAGAAACAAAAGAATGGTTCAAACAGTACGATGAAAAAGCAAGCAAATTACATGACAAAATCATCGCTAAAACTGGTGATGCAACATTCATGAAAATGGCTGCATATCCAAATGCTTTCCGCGTATACGGTGACTACGGTTACGGTAGCGTAATCTTTAATGACTTAAAGTTACCAGCAGTTAAAGGTACACCAACTGATAAACCGCTAGTACAAGTACAAAAAGAAGCTTTAATCGATTACAACCCAGATTACTTATTCGTATTTACAACTGGTGACGGTTCTCAGCGTCTAAAAGAATTCCAAGAAGAATCAATTTGGAAAAATATGAACGCTGTTAAAAACAATCACGTATTCACAATTAGCAATGAAGACCTAAACAAAGGATACTTCCCACTAGGTAAAGAAATGATCTTAGACGAAGTTGCTGAGTTTGTTTTAGGAAAATAATATATAAAGAAAAATCACTTTTACGTCGGTAAGAGTGATTTTTCTTTATATAACAGGAATTAATATAGTCTTTCATTTCTTTCTGTTTCTTATTTCGTTTATAATATAAAGTAAGAATGTAGTAAAGGAAGGGGGATGTCGGAAGGTGGTATATTTAAACGACAAACTCAGCGAAACAAAAGTGTTTAAAGACCCAGTACATAAATATGTGCATGTGCGCGATCGCGTTATTTGGGATTTAATCGGAACGAAAGAATTTCAACGCTTGCGCCGTATAAAGCAGCTTGGAACGACATTTTTTACATTTCACGGTGCAGAGCATAGTCGCTTTACTCATTCGTTAGGTGTATATGAAATTATTCGTCGTATGATTGATGATGTGTTTGATGGCAGACCGAACTGGAATGCTGAAGATAGATTATTATGTTTATGTGCGGCATTACTTCATGATGTCGGTCACGGTCCATTTTCTCACTCGTTTGAAAAAGTATTTTCGTTAGACCATGAGAAATTTACCCAAAAGATTATCGTTGGTGATACGGAAATTAATCGTGTGTTAAGCCGTGTTGATAAGGATTTCCCGCAAAAGGTAGCAGATGTCATTGCGAAAACATCTACTAATAAATTAGCGATTAGTATGATTTCAAGCCAGATTGATGCTGATCGTATGGATTATTTATTAAGAGATGCATATTTTACTGGTGTAAAGTACGGGAACTTTGATATGGAACGTATACTGCGTGTCATGCGCCCATACGGTAATCAAGTTGTCATTAAAAATAGTGGTATGCATGCTGTAGAGCATTATATTATGAGCCGTTATCAAATGTATTGGCAAGTATATTTCCATCCGGTAACACGTAGTGCAGAAGTTATTTTAACGAAGATTTTACACCGAGCTAAATCACTGCATGAGAAGTATTATGCGTTTAAAAATCATCCTGTTCATTTCTATTCTTTATTTGAAGAAGAGGTAACAGTAGAGGATTATTTAAAGTTAGACGAGAACGTAATGTATTATTACTTCCAAGTATGGCAAGACGAAGAAGATCCGATTTTAAGTGACTTATGCCGCCGCTTTATGAACAGAAATCTATTTAAATATGTAGAGTTTACTGATAAGCACGGTTTAGATAATTGGATGGAATTAAGTAGCTTATTTAAAAAGATTGGACTCGATCCAGAGTATTATTTAGTTGTTGATTCAACATCAGACTTACCGTATGACTTTTATCGTGCAGGAGAAGAAGAAGAACGTCTACCAATCTTACTTCTTATGCCGAATGGGGAACTTAGAGAGCTTTCGCGTGAATCGGATATTGTTGAGGCGATTACAGGTAAGAAGCGAACGGATCAAAAACTATTCTATCCGCATGATTTAATCTATGAAGATGGAAGAAGAGGAAAATATAAAGAGAGAATTATCGAGTTGTTAGAGGGAAAGAAATAAGAAGCAGCTAAGAGCTGCTTCTTATGAAAAAATTTGAGATTATTTGTCGCTTAAGCGTTTTCCGCCAACTGCATAATGGTTTTTAGACATTTCTTCGATGAAAACAACGATGTTTTCTTCAGGAGCACCAGTTGTTTCGCTTACTGCTGCTGTTACTTTCTCAGCAAGAGCTTTCTTTTGTTCTTCTGTGCGTCCTTCTAGCATTTTCACTGTTACGTATGGCATGTACAATCGCTCCTTTTATGTAAGTTACACTCTTATTATAGCGGATTATGGGGAAGAACAATCGAAAAAACAAATAATTTCTTTTTTTGACATATTGAAGAGGAGTTGAGTTATGGATCAGTTATTTAGATATCCGTTGCAACAAATTCCATTGGTAGCAATGGCGATTATTATTGCATTATCTGTGCATGAATTTGCACATGCGTATGTTGCATATAAATTTGGAGACGATACAGCAAAAAAACAAGGACGTTTAACGTTATCACCGATGGCTCATTTAGATCCTATCGGTATGATTGCTGTATTAATTCTCGGATTCGGTTGGGCAAGACCAGTACCTGTTAATCCGTATAACTTTAAAAGACCGCGTCTGGCGGGAATATTAGTTTCTATTGCGGGACCGATAAGTAATTTAATTTTAAGTGCAATTGGTTTAATAATTTGGTATAGCTTAATAACGTTTGGTGTGTTAGATGCGATTCCACCTGCAGTAGCAGATACGCTGGGTCAATTCTTCCAGATTTTTATTATGCTTAATATTGTTTTACTTGTATTTAACTTATTACCAATCCCGCCACTTGATGGTTATCGCGTTGTGGAAGATTTAGCACCAGCAAATATTCGTGCGAAAATGACACAGTATGAAAAGTATGGAGCAATTGCGTTATTAATTCTTGTTATTACACCGCTTAGCAATTACACAATTCAACCTATTTTCAATGTTGTTATTCCATATGTATTAGTGTTTTTACAAAGTATCATTGCGCCTATTTTCGGGCTCCTATAATTATTAAGCGAGGAGGAATTTACATATGACAGAGAAAAAGAAAAAAATCGGTTTTAATATCGTGAAGAATGACTCAACAGATGGACATGGTGGTTTTGGTGTTGGGGCATTAAGCCTAGAAAATATTTCCCCTGTATTTGTTGATGTATTAGAGAAAACTGCGTTCGTTGATATCGGTGCGATGCATGCGCGTAGTACAGTAGAAAAAGGTATTAAATTTTTAACAAATAAAGATGAAGTTCCAAACGGAAAACCATTTTGGCTTGTTTGGGTAACGATTGAAAGAACACCAAACGGTGCATATTACGCAGGTGTAACTGCTTGTGAAATGACAGTTGATCGTGAAATTCGCCGCGGATATAAATCACTTCCAGAGCATGTAAACAAAATGGATAAATCATTAAAGCGTCACATCATGATCGATCATATGGATGAATCATCTAAAAAAGTACTTGGTACATTCTTAAAAGAGCATAATGAAGCAATTTGGAACGAATCTAGTGAAGAATTGCGCCGTGCATTACGAGGTGAATAAAAGAAAAGGATGTCCCGTAAGTCGAGTTTTTGACTAGGTGACATCCTTTTTATTTAGTGACTAGGACCATGGTATATGAAAATATATCAACGATTCGCCAAGGAATATCGATTTACCGACAATGAATGACAATAGCCTTCTTTCTTACCACGGGAGATATTTTTTCCACCAGCCCGTCTTTTTCTTCTCTTCACTAGCCTTGTCGAATTCTTCTTTATCATCAACGTGATCCATACAATACTCTGTTGGCTCTGTACCTTTTGCGAAATACATTTTAACTGAAATTGGACAGTTCTTTGTAGCGATCTTGCCGTTTTCTGGGTTAACGTCGACAGCAACAACATCTGTTGGTTGTTTGAACTCTTTTTTAGGCTGTCCATCCAATCCTTTTTCCATTGTATCTGTCCATATTTTTTTCGCGTATCCTTGTTCTGCTACATTTGAAATGGATTTAGGTTGATCATATCCAACCCATACACCAGTTACGAGCTGTGGGGTAAATCCAATCATCCAACTATCAGTTTCAGTAGAACCAGACTTTCCGGCATATGTTCTTGATAGCTTTGATAACATCGATTGCCCAGTTACAGCGGCATAGCTGCTTAGTTTTTTATTAAACATACCAGTCATCATCTCTTCCATCACAAACGCTTTGCTTTTATCGAGAACTTGTTTACTCTCCAAATGGGCATCGTATAACATGTTCCCTTCATGATCCATAATGCGGCGAATAAATATAGGTTTTATTTCTTTTCCACCATTTGCGAACATGCTATAAGCATTCACCATTTCAATCGGTTTTACAGGAGACGTACCGAGAGCTAGAGAAGGCACATCTTTTAATGCACTCGTAATTCCGAATTGCTTCGCAGTTTTCGCGAGAGTGTCATCTCCCAAAAACAAATTCGTTTTCACGGCATATATGTTATCAGAGACTGCGAGAGCTTGTGCCATAGTTACGAAATCATCTGCATAATAATCTTTATAGTTTTTCGGTTTATACTTTGAAACGCCGTCACCTAAAGTGAATACAGTGTATTCGCTTTTTAAGCGCGTAGCAGGGGTGAATCCCCGTTCCAAAGCTGCGTAATATAGAAATGGCTTAAATGTAGAACCGGGCTGACGAACGGCTTGTGTAGCCCGGTTAAATTGACTCGTATTATAATCAGTTCCTCCAACAAGGGCAGCCACTTCACCCGTTTTCGGATTCATAGAGACGAGAGCAGTTTGTATGTTTGTTGTGTCAGGAATATGATTTTTTACAGCTTGCTCTGCTACAGATTGTAATTTAGGGTCTAGCGTTGTATAAATACGCAAGCCACCCCGCTGTAAGGCTTGCTCATCTAATCCGATATCACGAAGAAGAGAAGCTTGTACAGCATCTTGGAAATAAGGTGCAATTTCTGCAACTTTTTTCGTATCCAATGAGGCAAAAGTAAGTGTTTCTTTTTTTGCTGAGGCAGCTTGCTGTTTTGTAATATAACCTTGCTCTACCATTTCATCTAGTATGAGAGACTGACGCCCTTTAGCACGCTCTTCTTTAAAAAAGGGAGAATAGAAGCTAGGTCCTTTCGGAATACCTGCGAGCATACTAGCCTCTGCTAATGTTAATTCTTTTGCAGTTTTATCAAAATACAGGCGAGAAGCAGCTTCGATTCCGTAAGCACCATGCCCGTAATAAATTGTATTTAAATATCCTTCTAAAATATGATTTTTATTGTAGTTTACTTCAAGACGAACGGTATACATTGCTTCTAATAGTTTACGTTTCCACGTTTTATCATGATCTAAGTATAGGTTACGAGCATACTGTTGTGTAATAGTACTAGCACCTTGTACTTTTGCCATTGCTTTTAAATCGGCAACAATGGCACCAACAATGCGCTTCATATCAAAGCCATGATGTTTGTAGAATCGTTGATCTTCAATAGATAGTGTCGCCTCTTTTACATAAGGAGAAATTTTATCAAGAGATACATTATAGCGTTTTTGCATTTCATTACTCTGCCCTATAACAGTGTCATCATTAGCGTAAAAGACACTCGTTTGCGGAACCGCAACAGGTGGGGGTCCCATAATTTTTGCAGCTATAATGATAATGAAAAAGGAAAAAACGAAAAAAAGAATACAAGAAAACATTACGGTGAAGAAAAGACGTTTATATTTTTTAAGTTTTGGATTCATAGTTTGATCCATCTTTTTCAGCCCCTCATTAATACAAGCATTATTGTATTAGTATTGAGGGTTTTTGTTTATTTTAAACAATGAAATTTCCAAAATAAAAAGAGCCCCTTCATTTAAGAAAGGAGCTCAAAAGCACGTGCTGGCCAATCAGTAATAATGACGTCTACGCCATAATCAATCATAGTTTGTAAATCTTTATATTCATTAATGGTGTAAGGGCGAAAAATGTATCCTTGCCCCTGTGCTAATTGGACAAACTCTTTCGTTAATAATTGAAAGTTTGGATGTAATCCAGTTGCCTCACGTTTTTTTGCTTCAGCAATTGGATCTGCAAGTGGTGTATCGTACAAAATCGCCCTTGGAATTTCTGGCGCAATTTCTGCTAATAATGAAACGGAATCATGGTTAAATGATGAAAATACAATTTGATTGGATAGATGATATTCACGAACAAGGGCAACGACCTTTTCTTCAATATTTGGATAGTGAATAACATCTGTTTTTAATTCAATGTTAAGTTGTAAATTTGTTGTAGAGAGCCAAATAAATACTTCTCGTAAAGTTGGGACTTTCGCCTCATGGAAAGAAGGGTCTTTATGGCTACCGGCATTTAAAGCTTGTAATTCTTCTACAGTTTTTTCAGAGACAAGTCCTATGCCATTTGTTGTACGATCGACGGTTTCGTCGTGAATTACGACAAGTTCACCATCTTTTGATAAATGGACATCAAGTTCAATTCCATGAGCACCAATGCGTTCGGCTTCTTGAAAGGCAATCATCGTATTCTCTGGATGTGTCCCTTTTACCCCGCGGTGAGCGAAAATAAGTGGTTTATTCATGTGAAAATCTCCTTATCATCTCTTTTTCTTCATTATGAAACTGCCTCGGGAAAAATACAATTGAATAGGACAAACATTTACAAAAGTCTAACAGTTGCATAAAAGTTAACGTTAACGTAAAATGTAATAATCAAGTGAAGGGAGGAATAAACATGTATAAAATCGATGAAGTAACAAAGCAAGTTGGTTTAACAAAGCGTACACTTCGTTATTATGAGGAAATTGGTTTAATTCATCCCCCAGAACGCAGCGAGGGGAATATTCGTCTGTATACAGATGAGGACATTGCAAGAATTAAAAAGATTGTGGAAGCGAAAGAAGTGTTAGGAATTACGCTTCAAGAAATGCAACATTTCTTATCGTTAAAAGAAAGAATGGAACAAAGAAGAAATAGTGAAAATCCTCGTGACCGTGAAGTTATTCATGAGATTAAAGAGATGCTTGAAAAACAAGTGCAAACGTTAGACGAGAAGATGGAGCAAATGCAGCGTGTGAAGGCGGAGCTAGAGGATAGTTTAAGCCGAGCGGTCACATTTTTAGAGAATACAAAAGGAGAATGAGCAAAATGGAGAGTAAACAAAAATTAGGGAGATTGATTACAGTGGTGGCTACCTTCCTTGCCTTTTCAGGTATAGGAGTGGTCGACCCAATTTTACCAAGTATTGCTGAACAAATTGGTGCTTCGCATTGGCAAGTCGAGATGTTATTTACAGCTTATATTTTAACGATGGCAATTATGATGTTACCAGCTGGAATATTTGCATCAAGATTTGGTGATAAACGAATGATGACGATCGGTCTTGCGATTGTAACTGTATTTGCATTTATATGTGGTATATCGCAAACGATTGCTCAATTATCTCTTTTCCGCGCTGGATGGGGATTAGGAAATGCGATGTTCTTCGCAACGGCGATGACATTATTAATTGCATTAAGTAAAGAAGTTCATGAAGCAGTAGGATTATATGAAGCAGCCATTGGTTTAGGGATGGCAGGTGGACCACTATTAGGCGGGATATTAGGTGGCTATTCTTGGCGTTACCCATTTTTTGCGACGAGTATTTTAATTTCTTTAGCATTTATTTTAGTTTTCTTTTTTGTAAAAGAACCGGAGCGAAAAGTGAAGCGTAAAGCGGCAGGCGTAGGGGAATTACTTAACCTGGTGAAATATAAACCGTTTATGCAAGGTGCAATTTCGGGAATGTTATACTACTACGGATTTTTCGTCGTGTTAGCATATTCACCACTGATTATGCATTTATCTGCTATTCAATTAGGATTTGTATTTTGCGGATGGGGATTAGCATTAGCTTACGGATCAGCAATTTTAGCGCATAAGCTAGAAGGTAAATATGAACCAAAAACATTGTTAAAAGGTAGTTTACTCGTATTTGCGATTTTCTTAATTGCACTATTCTTCGTTAAAATCATGTGGTTACAAATCGTGTTAATCGTTCTATCAGGATTAGCATCAGGATTAAATAACGCGTTATTTACAAGTTATGTAATGGATATTTCACCTTATGAAAGATCTGTTACATCAGGTGTTTATAACTTCGTTCGTTGGTTAGGAGGCGCGATTGCTCCAATTTTATCAGGAGTCATCGGTCATACAGTTTCACCACAAAGTCCGTTTTTAGTCGGTGGAATTGTTGTGTTAGTTGGTTGCGTAATAATCTTAATTCCGATTCGTAAACCGGTAGAAATAGAGACAAAAACCCTTTCTTAAGAAAGGGTTTTCTTTCCTATTACAGAGCAAACCCTTTTCGCATATATGTTAGAACCCTCTGACTAAAATATATTTTCGGTATTTTTGTACTTTTAACTATACTTTTTGGATGTTTTGTTTTATTTTTGTTAGGGGACATTAATGATGTCCCTATTATAAATTTGCATTGAAAGGCGTGATTGTACGATGGAACTATGGTTCACTGAAAAACAAACAAAGCATTTTGGAATTACGGCGCGTATTAACCGCACATTACATACGGAGCAAACAGAATTCCAAAAACTTGATATGGTTGAAACGGAAGAGTTCGGAAACATGCTTATTTTAGATGGCATGGTTATGACAACAGAAAAGGACGAGTTCGTTTATCATGAAATGGTAGCGCACGTACCTTTATTTACACATCCAAACCCTGAAAACGTATTAGTTGTAGGCGGTGGCGATGGCGGTGTTATTCGTGAAGTGTTAAAACACCCAAGCGTAAAGAAAGCAACTCTTGTTGAAATCGATGGAAAAGTAATTGAGTACTCTAAACAATACTTACCATCAATTGCAGGCGCATTAGATAATGAGCGTGTAGAAGTAAAAGTAGGAGATGGTTTCCTACACATCGCAGAAAGCGAGAATGAATATGATGTAATTATGGTAGATTCTACTGAGCCAGTAGGACCAGCAGTAAACCTATTTACAAAAGGCTTCTACGCTGGGATTTCTAAAGCGTTAAAAGAAGATGGTATTTTCGTTGCTCAAACGGACAACCCTTGGTTTACACCAGAACTAATTACAACTGTGTTTAAAGACGTAAAAGAGATTTTCCCAATTACTCGTTTATACACAGCGAACATTCCAACTTACCCAAGTGGACTTTGGACATTCACAATCGGATCTAAAAAACATGATCCACTAGAAGTAAGTGAAGAGCGTTTCCACGAAATCGAAACGAAATACTATACAAAAGAATTACACAATGCAGCATTCGCATTACCGAAATTTGTTGGCGATTTAATTAAGTAAGAAATCGAGTTTGAACAAATAAAGTGTAAGTAGCTCATTTAAGGTGTTTGTCCAGAAGACTTGAGCATGCTAGCTACTTGCACCTCTGTAAAGAAAATCGTCTTCTTATCGTTAAAAAAGAAGACACCGGTAAATCGAGAAAGAGGAGTAATGCGCTCCAAATTTGAGAAATAGTGAAAGGTTGGGATACCTTAAGTTCCACATAAGGAGGAAAAGAGTATGCGTTTTGATGAAGCTTATTCAGGTAAAGTATTTATTAAAAGTCATCCAAGTTTTGAAGAGTCAGAGGCAGTTATTTACGGGATGCCTATGGATTGGACAGTAAGTTTCCGTCCAGGATCTCGATTTGGCCCTGCACGTATTCGTGAAGTATCAATTGGTCTTGAAGAATATAGTCCGTATTTAGATCGTGAACTAGAAGAGGTAAAATATTTTGATGCGGGTGATATCCCATTACCATTCGGAAATGCACAACGCAGCTTAGACATGATTGAAGAGTATGTATCAAAACTTTTAGATGCCGGTAAGTTTCCACTAGGTCTCGGCGGTGAGCACTTAGTGTCTTGGCCAATTTTTAAGGCAATGGCAAAAAAATATCCGGATTTAGCAATCATCCATATGGATGCCCATACTGACTTACGTGAGTCATATGAGGGAGAGCCTTTATCCCACTCTACACCAATTCGTAAAGTGTGCGATTTAATTGGTCCGGAAAACGTATATTCTTTCGGTATTCGTTCTGGAATGAAGGAAGAATTCGAATGGGCAAAAGAAGTAGGTATGAACTTATACAAATTTGACGTGTTAGAACCGTTAAAAGAAGTATTACCGAAACTTGCAGGACGCCCAGTCTATGTCACAATTGACATTGACGTATTAGACCCAGCTCACGCTCCTGGAACCGGAACGTTAGAGGCTGGAGGTATCACATCTAAAGAACTATTAGATTCCATCGTAGCAATTGCAAATTCAAATATAAATGTAGTTGGAGCAGATTTAGTAGAAGTAGCTCCAGTCTACGACCATAGTGATCAAACACCAGTCGCAGCAAGCAAATTCGTGCGGGAAATGCTGCTCGGCTGGGTGAAATAAAAGCGGAGGCAGCTCGCTCAGAATCGCAGGTCATTGGAACGCTCGACCGAGAAGCGCTTTTGGCGCAGGCCGAGAGTGTGAAATGGCCGGAGATTCTAGCTGCCGTAGCTGGATAAAGTAAAAGCGGAAGCGGCTCGCTCAGAATGTGAGGGGGATGGAGCTTCAGACGTAGAGGCGCTTTTTGCCTCGAAGGAAGAAGTGAAGCCACCGATCATTCTAGCCGCTGTAGCTGGATAAAGTAAAAGCGGAAACGACTCGCTCAGAATGTGAGGGGGATGGAGCTTCAGACGTAGAGGCGCTTTTTGCCTCGAAGGAAGAAGTGAAGCCACCGATCATTCTAGCCGCTGTAGCTGGATAAAGTAAAAGCGGAAACGACTCGCTCAAAATCGCCGATATAATTTCACTTAACGTCATGTGACATAAAAAAAGAGCTATTCTCATCATTTGAGAATAGCTCTTTTTTCTTATGCAACTTTTTCTTCCGAAGTAATACCACGAATTTCATCAGCGGAACGAATTGGATATTTGCGGAACACAATTGATCCGACGTATCCGACCACTATGGTAACGATTCCGCATAATACGGCAGCAATCGTTACTTTTATAACGTCATTAAATCCGAATAAGACAAGTAGTCCTGGAATTGGTGATGCTGTCCCTGGTGCATTATTAACGAGCTGGAATAACGACGTAATAATACCGGCAAGTGCACCGCCAACAAAGTTTGTCGCGTAAATTGGAATTGGGTTTGCTGAGACAACATCGGCTTGTGTTAACGGCTCGATTGCGACAGCGATTGTATCTTTCTTTGAACAAATTTTTAGTCGTTTAAAGAAAATAAAATTCATTGGGGCAGAAGCTGCTACGGCAAGACTACCAATAGCCATTGGTAAACCTGTTAATCCAAGCATTGCAGTTAGTGCCATAGAACTTAATGGAGAGGTAGAAATAACTGTTATTAATCCACCAAGCATAATACCCATAATGATAGGACTTTCTGTAGTTGCAACTGAAATCATAGAACCGATTTTACCAAGTGTTGCGTTAACGAGTGGATCCATAAGCATGGCCATTCCACGTGAGATTGGTGCAGCGATAAATAGGATTGCTAAAAATTCTACACCAGCTGGCAATTTCTTTTCGAGAAATTTCACGACGAAGGCACAAACGTATCCAGCGAAAAAACCTGGTAAAATACCGAATCCGCTAGTAGCGATACCGATTAAAACCGCGTATACGGGTGAGACACCGATTGCTAATGCTACTAAAATTGCCGCTGCGACACCGCTCATACTACCAGAAGCTTCTCCTACTGATTGTAAAAAGTCATTATGAAACATTTCCCCACCGATATAATGGTGAAATGCTTCAATAAGAAAACTTGCGATTGCTGCATTAGCTAAAGCACCCATTGCTTTCATTCCGTAAGGAGCACGGTAACTAAAAAGTGTAAATAGACAGAGTACAACAAGTAATAGTGCTAAACCTTGCAAGATAGCCATTTGAAAACTGTCTCCTTTGATTTTTGTAATAAAAATTTGTATCATTCAATAATAATATAAAAGTTTGTTAAACGGAAAAATTTTTTATTGGGAAATTGCTGTAAGGTGAAAAACTCTTACAATAATGTAAGGAAAGTGTAAGGCATTTCGATAGAGTATAGTATGCTTTTTTTCGTATAATACAGGTATAGACATACGGTTAGTGAGAAAGCAGTGCAAACAGGAGGCGCATTTATGAAATTGGTAATTAAAGTTTTAGCTGTGTTCGCCATTATTTTAGGAGGAACAGCGTATTATTTAAACACAAAAACAGAAGGTGTGCATGCTTTTGTAGACAACTTCTTTTCAAATAAAGAAATACAAGATTATTATGCTGTTATAGATAAAAGTGAGAAAAAAGACGATGAATATTTGTATACATTTAAAGGGTATACAGAAGATGGAAAGCTACAAGTTATTAAAAGAATGGTGAACCGTGAATTGCATACGGGTACTTTTATAAAAATTTATGCAAAAGGTATGCAGGGAAAAGGATGGGCTGAAATCCCGAAAGAATCAATCCCGCAAAAAGCGTTGCAAAAAATAGAAAAACCATAAAAGGAGCGAATCGTTCGCTCCTTTTTTAGTGCGTTAAAATAGTGATAGCTGAATTTTTTTTATTAGAAATGATTTTTGCACGTCCACCAATTGGGAAAGTAAAGATTGGAGTTGTATGTCCGAAACTTGCATTCGCAATAATAGGGATATGTGCAAGTTCAGGCTTTGAAGCAATCATTTCTTGAATGTCCTCTATCATACATTCTGCTCCTTGTTGCATTCTTCCTATAACGATGCCTTTTACGTATTCAAAATCAGTTTGCTGCATAAGAGAATGTAAATATCGATCGAAAGTTTTAAGTGTAGCTTTTCCTGTTAAACTATCTTCTTCAAGAAATAAAACTTTATTTCTTAAGCTTGGCATATATGGTGTACCTTGTAGTAAATTCAAAGTGCTCATATTTCCGCCGATAATATCTCCTGTAGCTTCTCCTTCTTGAATCGAAATATATCCTTCATTTTTAATAAATTCTCGATTTTCCTGATCTATATACCAAGAATCATCGCTCCACGTTTCAGATGGTAGAATTTCAATAGAATCATTAGAAGTTAAGCATTTAAAAAAGTAATCGGTCGTATAATCGAGTCCTTTCTTCATTCCGAATGAAGAGAAGTGAGGTCCCGAATATGTAACTAAGCCTGTTTTTGTGTAAATTGCATTATTTAAAGCGGTAATATCAGAATAGCCACAGAAAAACTTCGGATTTTCTCGAATTAAATCGTAATCGAGATGCTTTAATAAACCATTAGAGTTGTATCCTCCAAGTGTCGTTAAAATCCCTTTTACATTAGGGTTTCTAAATGCTTCGTGGAGGTCTTGAACGCGTGAAGAAATAGAAGAGGAAGCGAATCGATCTATCTCTTCAGCATATTCTGAGAATGTAACTTGGAAGCCCATATCGGTTAATCTTTTTATAGCAAGCTCTCGGTTCGTATTTGAGACAATACTTAAACTACAAGATGGTGAAATAACCCTTATTTCATCACCTTTTTTTAATTTTGTTGGTAGCACCAAATTCCCTCCTTTAAATAAAAGAATATTTTGATTTTAAAAATATTTTATCCTATGAAATAAAGCGAAGGTGAATTATTTTTTGAAAAGGAGTTTTCCTGATTTTTCAGCAGACAGACAGAGTCTTTTTTTGATATGATAGGAAAAGTGATTTATTATAAGTAGTATTTAATATCTATAACATTTGAAAGGTGTGCAAGACGTGAAGAAACAACTTGCAGGCTTGCCAGTACACGTTCATTTCGTAACAGAAATCCGTGAAGGGGCGAGGAAGGAAACCGTTGCTTTTGAAGCAAGTGGTCAATACTATGTAAAAGGTCAAGGTACATACGTAACATTCCAAGAGCCGAACGAACAAGGCGAAGTGAAAACAATTATTAAAATCCAAGATGAACAAGTTCTCATTATGCGTTCAGGTGCTATTTCTATGCGTCAGACGCATGTGAAAGGTGAATGGACAACTGGTACGTATACGAGTGAACTTGGTACGTTTGCGTTGCAAACGAAAACTGATAACGTTCTTTTTAAATGGTCGGATGAAAAGAAAAAAGGACAACTCTTCTTAACGTACGCATTGCTTCTAAGCGAACAAGAAGCTGGCAGATATACAATTACAATTAATTTGAAGGAGGCAAAATAATGAATTCTTTAGAACAAGTAAAAGGATTGATTAAAGAAGAAATTCAAGCTGCTGTATTAAAGGCAGAATTAGCGACAGAAGAACAGATTCCAAACGTTGTATTAGAATCTCCAAAAGATAAAACAAATGGTGACTTCTCTACAAATATGGCAATGCAACTTGCACGCGTTGCGAAAAAAGCACCTCGTATGATTGCAGAAGAATTAGTTGCAAACTTCGATAAAGCAAAAGCTTCTATTGAAAAAATTGAAATCGCAGGTCCTGGTTTCATTAACTTCTACATGGATAATAGCTACTTAACAGACTTAATCCCAACAATCGTTAACGCTGGCGAAGCTTACGGTGAAACGAATACTGGTAAAGGTGAAAAAGTACAAATTGAGTTCGTATCTGCGAATCCAACAGGTGACCTTCACTTAGGACATGCACGTGGTGCGGCAGTAGGTGACACTTTATGTAACGTATTAGCAAAAGCAGGATACGATGTATCTCGTGAGTACTACATTAATGACGCTGGTAACCAAATTCATAACTTAGCTCTTTCTGTTGAAGCTCGTTACATGCAAGCTTTAGGCTTAGAGAAAGAAATGCCAGAAGACGGTTATCATGGTGCGGACATCATTGGAATCGGTAAACGTTTAGCTGAAGAGTTTGGCGATCGTTATGCGAAAGCTGATGAGAAAGAAAGCTATGAATTCTACCGTGAATACGGTTTAAAATATGAATTAGCAAAACTTCAAAAAGACTTAGAAAGCTTCCGTGTTAAATTTGATGTATGGTTCTCAGAAACATCATTATACAAAAACGGAAAAATTGATGCTGCACTTGCAGTATTAAAAGAGCGTGACGAGATCTTTGAAGAAGGCGGTGCAACTTGGTTCCGTTCTATGACTTACGGTGACGACAAAAACCGTGTATTAATTAAAAACGACGGTTCTTACACATACTTAACGCCAGATATCGCTTACCACCGTGATAAATTAGAGCGTGGTTTCGATAAGCTAATCAACATTTGGGGTGCTGACCACCACGGTTACATTCCTCGTATGAAAGCTGCTATTCAAGCACTTGGTTACGATAAAGAAACACTTGAAGTAGAAATCATCCAAATGGTACAACTGTACCAAAATGGTGAAAAAATGAAGATGAGTAAGCGTACAGGTAAAGCAGTTACACTTCGTGAGCTTATGGAAGAAGTAGGCGTGGACGCAATGCGTTACTTCTTCGCAATGCGTAGCGGTGATTCTCATTTAGACTTTGATATGGACTTAGCTGTATCAAAATCTAATGAAAACCCAGTATACTATGCACAATATGCTCATGCTCGCGTATGCAGTATCCTTCGTCAAGGTGAAGAGTTAGGATTAGCTACAGGCGGAGACGTGAATTACAAACTTGTTACTTCTGAGAAAGAAGTAGAGTTACTGAAAAAACTTGGTGAATTCCCAGCTGTAGTTGCGGATGCAGCGCAAAAACGTCTGCCACACCGCATTACAAGCTATGCATTTGAATTAGCAGCAGCATTACACAGCTTCTACAATGCAGAAAAAGTATTAAACCAAGATAACTTAGAATTAAGTAAAGCTCGTTACGAATTAATGAAAGCAGTACGCACTACACTTCAAAATGCATTAGCAATCGTAGGAGTATCTGCACCAGAAAAAATGTAATACAGTGAAACTTTAATCAGTGGGGGGTGTTTATCCCCCACTGATTATTAGTTGAACCAATCGGGCTTTTACGGCAGTTGATCCCAACCAAACTTCTTTGCTTTCGCTGAATTTTGAGGTGGGGGTCTTACTGCCCGTTAATGCGGGATAAAGAAAAGCAGAAGCGGCTTGCTTAGAATAGGAGGTGGATGGAGCTCCTGACAGAGAGGCGCACTTTGCCTCGGAAGAAGGCGCGAAGCCACCGAGTATTCTAGCCGCTGGAGCTGGACAATAAAGAAAAGCGGAGCCGACTGTTTAGTCCCGAAGGCTAAGGTTCTTTTCCACAGAAGATGCAGTTTATCTTCTCATGGGGAAGGTTCTTAGACGGAAGGGGCTAGGAGGCAGAGCTAGACATACAGATCAAAAAAGGCAATCACAATAACATGTGGTTGCCTTTTTTGATCTGTATTAAGCAGCTTTTTGACCTGTTTGAGTAACAGGTTTTTGAAGGGTGTTATAAACACCAGTTCCGATAACTTCTAATGCCATTTTCATACGTTCTGGTGAAATGTTCTCAAATACATTATCTTGAGGCGTGTGATATACCTTTTCGATATGATAGATTAATGGATTCCAACTATCGACACCCATCCAAATAAATAGTGCAGAAGGAATGCCCACTTCAGCAAATGGTACGTGATCACTAGAGCCGAATTTTCCTTGAAGAACGAGATCATTATTTAATTGTTTACCTGCTTGTAAGGCAGCATCTGTTACAAGGTTCGTTGATCCATCAGGAGTCATTGCATATAAATTCTTTGCTTTATCATAATTTGTTGCAACCATGTCTGCGTTAAAGACACCTAAAATTCGATCGCGTTCCTTTTGGGACAGACTATTAACATAATAATCAGAGCCAAGTAAGCTAGTTTCCTCAGAACCAAAAGCAATAAAACGAATTTCTTTATCAGTTTTTACATTTTGAAAAGCACGAGCTAATTCTAATACTAATCCTGTACCAGAAGCATTATCATTTGCCCCAGGTGCTCCAACGACACTATCATAGTGTGAACTTACAACAACAGCTTTTTCATTACCTGTACTATTTTTTGGTTTCTTTTTAGCGATGACATTTAGGGATGTTAAATTAGATTCATGTCTCGCTTTTAGGGAAAGCATTGTTGTCTCTTTTTTAGCGATTTCTTCTTTAAACGCATTTCCTTGAGCATAAGCAAGACCAAATACAGGGATAGATTGCTTTTTAGTTAAGGGGGGATTGAAGGTTTGTCCGTAGTTTCCACGACCTCCAATTAAGCTGTATAAAAGAACACCTTTTGCCCCTTTACTAACAGCATTTTCAACTTGTTTATTATAATCTGCTACTGTCGTACCTCTTTCGAATAAAACGATTTTTCCGTTTACCTCATTTGGAATATCGTCCAATTTTGTACCACCTTGAACAAAGATAAGCGGAGCTGTAACAGCCTCTGTAGAAATTAGTGCATTTGGAGCAGCACCAGCTTGCCAATTACGCTTTGTCCCTAATGGTGATTCGATAAATCCAACGTATTGATCCGGTACTTGAAAGGGTTGATATTCTACTTCATATCCCATTGATTTAAGCTGCATACCAACGTAGCGAGAGGCCCATTCTTCTGATTTTGTACCACCTGGACGGGGACCGATTGTTTCGGATAAGAAACGGATATGCTCGATGACGCGGCTTGCATCAACTTGTTTTGTAATAGGTGGAGTCTGTGTAATTTCTGACGTGGAATCAGCTTTTACTTGTCCGATTGGAGCTAAGCTAACGGCGAGTGATACAGCAAGCAAGGAGCTTACTATTTTTTGTTTCAGTGATTTTCTCATTTTTCCTCTCCCATTCTTCTATTCTCTCTGACTGACAAAAGAAGACGGATAACGACTTAATTTTACCTTTATATGTATGAATTTTCAATAAATGTATGTTGAGAAATAAAAAACGCTATATGCACATTTGTATATTTTTAGTGGATATATGTATGCTATCATTTTAAATGAAGGATCGCTTTCTGTTCTGAAGGCTCCTACATTGCATGAATCTAGTGTACCCAAACTTTAGATTATGTAGGGAAAAGAGATCCGTTATAGGGTTTCTTTTCTTTTGTTTGAATCATATGATGGTAACTATGTTTCCGCATTTCATAATTATCATCAGTGATATATGTAAGGCATCCATATGAAAATACGAGGCTGTTCAAAGGTTTTCCGTACTTTTGGACAGCCTCACCCCGTTAAAAAGGTGATGCTTTGATGCACCACCTTTTTATTTATATAAGCTTTTACATGCATAAAAATAATAAAAAAACAGCCGTTTCAGTAGCAGGAATCTACAAAACGGCTGTTTTTTATTATATTTCTGTTAAAATAATCGGTTCACCGCGTGTTACAACGATTGTATGTTCACATTGTGCAACAAGGCTTTTGTCTGGTGTAACGAATGTCCAACCATCATCACCGCGCTCAATAATATGATCTGCTTTCATTGAGATGAATGGCTCTACAGCGATAACAAGACCGTCTTTTAGAAGTGCATTATCCATTGGATCATAGTAGCTTAAAATGTGGTTTGGAGCTTCGTGTAAACTAAGGCCAATGCCATGACCAGTTAAGTTTTGGATTACGTTATATCCACTTTTATGTGCAAAGTTAGAAACAGCACGACCAATTTGATTTTGTTTTGATCCAGCTTTTATTTTTTTCATTGCTTCCCAAAATGCATCTACTGCAGCTTGGCATAGCTTTTCTTTTTCTTCATCTTCTCCAAGAACAAATGAGATACCTGTATCTGCATAATAGCCGTCAAGTGCTGCTGATACGTCTACGTTTACTAAATCGCCTTCTTTTAATACACGATCGCCTGGAATACCGTGAGCAACTTCTTCGTTTACACTAATGCAAGTTACACCTGGGAATTTATATTCTTTTTCAGGCGCTGAAATAGCACCGTTCTCGTCTAATACTTTTTTACCAATTAAATCAAGCTCTTTCGTTGTCATACCTGGCTTCGCTTGCTTTTTCATTTCTTCGCGTGCAAGTGCAACGATGCGGCCGATTTTTCGTAAACCTTCTAAATCTTGTTCATTACGAATAATCATGAAAACCACTGTCCTTCCTCGAATATATGTCTTATCCGATTGTATCATGTTTGTTTTTGTACTGCTACTCGCGTGCGGTATGCGGGTTGATTCCTCTCATAGAGAATACATGACAATTGTCATATGGATGTCATGACGCATCATACTGTTTCCTAACTTTTCCAGAGCGTACAATGTAAATATAAGAAACGGCGGGGGTGGAGAGATGGAAAAGATTATTGAAGTAAATGGTGTTTCTAAAACATTTAAACATAAAAAAGCAGTAAATAACGTTTCATTTCATGTGAATAAAGGGCAAATAGTAGCATTACTCGGACCGAATGGTGCGGGGAAAACAACGACAATTTCAATGATGCTCGGATTAAAAGATCCAACAGAAGGGAATATCTCCATATTTGGAAAGAGTCCGAAGCATAGAGAGGTTCGCAATAGCCTCGGTGCGATGCTGCAAGAAGTAAGTGTGATTGATAGCATCACGGTAGAAGAGGCAATCGAGTTATTCCGTAGTTATTATACGAATCCTGTAGAGAAAGAAACATTACTGCAGTTGTCAAACTTAGAAACAGAACGAAAGCAAAGATGTGAGAAATTATCGGGCGGTCAAAAAAGAAGGTTAAATTTTGCGCTCGCACTTGCAGGAAATCCAGACTTGTTATTTTTAGATGAACCAACTGTAGGGATGGACATAACATCTCGAAAAACGTTTTGGGAAACGATTAGAAAATTAGCAAGTGAAGGGAAAACGATTATTTTAACAACACATTATTTAGAAGAAGCGGATGCGTTAGCAGATCGAATTTTATTATTTGCGAACGGAAAGATTATCGCAGATGGTACTCCGGATGAAATGAAAGCGACAATCTCGCAAAAAACAGTTTCGTTTGTTGCAACGGAGAAAATACCGACAGCTTTATTAAAAGGATTGCCAAATGTGACGGGGGTTCAGTCTCATGAACCGCGTATTATTTTAACGACGGATGATACAGATGCGACATTGCGAGCAATTTTCAAGAAAGATTTACCTGTTATGGACATTTCAGTTGAACGTGGAAGTCTTGATGAAGCGTTTGAGCAGTTTGTTGCAAATCAGAAGGAGGGAATCGCATGAAAGCTTTATGGATGCAGTGCAAAATAGAAATTTTACGTACGTTTCGTAATAAATTATTTATCTTTTTCTCATTATTAATGCCAGTTATGTTTTATTACATCTTTACAAATGTAGTTCAAGTGCCAGAGAACGGAGATGCTTGGAAAGCACATTATTTAATTTCAATGGCGACTTTCAGTATTGTAGGGACTGCACTTTTTAGTTTCGGCGTGAGACTTTCTCAGGAAAAAGGGCAAGGGTGGACACACCTTTTAAAAATCCCACCACTTCCAGAGGGTGCATATATAACAGCTAAAATTATTGCTCAAACAGTAGTGAATGCTTTTTCAATCTTCGTGATTTTTATGGCAGGAATATTAATTAATAACGTCGAGTTAACAGTAGGACAATGGATTGGTGCTGGGTTATGGTTATTATTAGGCGTGACACCATTTTTAGCGCTCGGAACAGTAATAGGTTCAATTAAGAAGGCAGATGCAGCTGCTGGTTTAGCGAATATTTTAAATATGTGCTTAGCGATTCTTGGCGGTTTATGGATGCCAATTGAAATATTCCCCAAAATATTAAGAACGATTGGTGAATGGACGCCAACATATCATTTCGGAAGTGGTGCGTGGGATATTGTAGCTGGAAAGTCAATTGGTTGGGAAAATATCGCGGTACTAGGAGGTTATTTCCTTATATTTGTTGTAGTATCAATATATATAAGAAAAAGACAGGAAGCGGTATAAATGATAGAGAAGAAAAGGATTGAGATTTTCCCGAAACATATGGGGTTCTTCCCGTATATGTGGCTCGTGTATTTGCTATTTCCAATTTATAATTTAACACAAGAATCAGGATGGAAGCTGGTAATAGGAATCGGTATGTTGATAGTTTTCACTGTCACATACCGTCAACTTTATTTTGTTCAAAAGACCTTCATTTTGTGGGCGTGTATTCAAATGATACTCACTTTTTTATTTGCTTTATTTTATAATCCTTTCATGATATTGTTTGGATATTTCACGGCCAGTGCGATGGGATTTGCGCCAAATAAGAAAGCGTTTCGTGTGTTGTTATGTTTATTAGTTGTAATGCTAGGAGCTTTTATATTTATAAATATTAACCAACTAACAATTCCAAGTTTAGTGAACATCATTCCAATGTTTATTTTAATGCTTCTTACACCATTTGGAATGCGTAATTTTAATCAAAAAAAGATGTTAAAGAATCAATTAAATGAAGCGAATGAGCAAATTAAAGATTTAGTAAAACGCGAAGAACGGCAGCGAATTGCAAGGGATCTTCACGACACGTTAGGGCATACGTTATCTCTTATTACTTTAAAAAGTCAGCTCGTGGAGAAGTTAATTGTGAAAAATCCAGAACGTGCAAGTATGGAAGCAAAGGAAATTACACAAACATCTCGTACAGCTTTAAAGCAGTTAAGAGAGTTAATTTCTGATATGCGTATGATTACAGTAGAAGAAGAGCTGGAGCAAATAAAGGCGATTTTACAAGCTGCTAATATTGAGTTAGAGGTGAAGCAGGAAGCAAGTTCGAGTTCGTTATCACCAATTGAACAAAATATTGTAGGAATGTGTTTACGTGAGGCAGTGACGAACGTTGTAAAACATAGTAAGGCATCGCGTTGCACAGTTTCTGTATTAGAATCGCAAGGTGAGTTGATTTTGAAAGTAGAAGATAACGGAATCGGCTTAACGGATCAAAATCATGATGGAAATGGTATTCGTGGTATGAAAGAGAGAATTGCTCTTATTGATGGGTTTGTTGAACTAGATACAGTCAATCCAGGAACGCTGTTAACAGTAAAAGTTCCAGTTGTTATTAGAACAGGAAAAGATGAGGTGAGGGCATGATTCGAATTATTATTGCAGAAGATCAGCGAATGCTTCGTGGCGCGTTAGGGGCCCTGCTTGATCTAGAAGATGATATTGAAGTAATTGGGCAAGCAGCGAATGGGGAAGAGGCGCTACAATTAATAAAATCGCTAAAGCCTGATATAAGTATTATGGATATTGAAATGCCGATTCAAAGTGGTTTAGATGTTGCCGAAACTTTAAAGAAAGAAAAATCATCATGTAAAGTAATGATATTAACAACGTTTGCACGACCAGGTTATTTTGAAAGAGCGATGAAAGCTGGTGTGCAAGGTTATTTATTAAAGGATAGCCCGAGCGAAGATTTAGCGGCAGCAATTCGTAATGTAATGAAAGGAAAGCGAGAAGTCTCTCAAGATTTAATGTTCGGCTTATGGCAGGAACAAAATCCGTTATCAGATCGTGAAAAAGAAGTATTGTTACTTGCGAAAGAAGGAAAGACGGCAAATGAAATTGCGAAGACACTTTATCTTTCACCCGGTACAGTACGTAATTATATTTCTGAAGTATTAACGAAACTCGATGCGAAAAATAGAATTGAGGCAATTACAATTGCGGAAGAAAAGGGATGGATATAAGAAGAAGTTTACCTATAGTCGGTAAACTTCTTTTTTGTTATAAACGATGTTTTTACTAGAGAATACCGTTTTTATCGCATCGTTTGGAATTTTTCGTGCGTTACATAGCGTAGATTTCACTTCATTTTTCGACAAAAAATTTGTTATAGTAGGATTAAGTTGTTGGTTTTTGAATTGGATTTTATTAACTGTAGGCAGTTCTGATTACGTCATTTCTATATAATTTTGAAGTGTGAAAAGCTTCTGTTGATAAAGGACAGAGAATACTGGATGTAACGAAAGTACTAATGGTTTTTTATAGTACTCCTAGTGTATGTGAGATGAATTGCACAAAGAATTTGCGGAATTTTATATATATTATGCATTATTTCATATCAAAAATTGTCGAATTCACATTATTGTAGTGGTATGACAACTTGAAAAAAATTAGATTGTTATAATGGGATGGTGAGTAAGTATGCACGCAGAAAAATTAGGAAGTGAAATAAAGAAAATTAGGGCGATGAGGGGATTAACACAAAAACAGTTATCCGATAATATATGTCATCAATCGGAAGTGAGCCGAATTGAATCGGGCGCGGTATACCCAAGTATGGATATACTGCAAGGTATAGCAGCAAAATTACAAGTTCCCATTATTCATTTTTATGAAGTACTCATTTATTCCGATATTGAGAGGAAAAAGCAGTTTAAAGATCAAATTATTATACTCTGTAAGCAAAAAAAGTATAAAGAAATTTACACTAGAGTGTGGAATGAGTTGAAAAAGGAAGAATATCATCCTGAATTTCAACAGTTTCTTCAATGGCAATATCATGTAGCAGCTTACATATTGAAGAAAATTGATTATGAATATTGTATTTTAGAATTAAAGAAATTGCTAAATCAACAACTAGCTGGAATAGACGTATATCAAAATCTGTATATAGAAAACGCAATTGCAAATATTTATGCTGAAAATGGCTATTTTAAAAAGAGTATTGAGTTATTTGAAGATATATTAAAGCAATTAGAAACATTGCATGATAACGAAGAATTTGATGTGAAGGTAAGGTATAATCATGCAAAAGCATTATACTTAGATAATCAATATGAAGAAGCCCTATATCAAGTGAATAAGGCGATTGAAATATCGTGCCGAATTAATAGTATGGCATTAATTGGACAGCTGTACTATCAAAGAGGTGAGTGTCTAGAGAAGTTGGAGCATGATGAGGCAGAGATTGAAGATGCATATAAGAAGGCAAGTTTCTTTTTTGATATATTAGAAATGCATGCATATAAAGAGGCGCTCGTAAATAAAATCAACCGATAAACACCCTAAAAAATGGATATGCATAATTGCATACGATATGGATAAATTTTCATGATATATTAAAAGAAAAAATATGGGTGATGGAATATGAAAAAACTACTTATTGGTAGTCTATTAACGTTAGCGATGGCATGGGGTATTTCATTAGGAGATACAGCTTTAGAGAAAAACCAAGTAATTTCTCATAACAATCAAGAGGTACAACTAGCTTCAGACCTACCTTTTGAATATTAAAAAACAACCGTCTTACTTAGACGGTTGTTTTTTCAGGCTGTGGAGAAAGTCTTCTCCACAGCCTGTTTTTGTGTCTGAACCTCTTTTTATGTGTCAACACTGATAAAAAAGAGGAAAAGGAGAGATTTCTTATGATGGGTGCTTTAAAAAATCATCGTGATGAACGTGTATCTGTTTCTGTAGAAGAGTTAGTTCCACAAGATCATTTCCTTCGTGCGATTGAAGCGACAATTCGTTTTGATTTTATTGAGGAGAAGTTACGCCCCTATTACTGTGAAAACAATGGACGTCCGTCAATCCATCCTATCGTTTTATTCAAAATGATGTTTATTGGATATTTTTATGGTATTCGTTCTGAGCGTCAATTGGAAAAGGAGATTAAAACGAATATCGCCTACCGTTGGTTTTTAGGGTTTTCTCTATCAGATACTATTCCAGATCATTCTACAATCAGTTGGAATCGCCGTACCCGTTTTATTCATACAAATATTTTCGAAGAAATTTTTGATGAGATTGTGAGGCAAGCGACGGAGAACCGGATGGTGGGAGGACGTGCACTGATGACAGATTCTACATATATTAAGGCCAATGCTAATAAAAATAAATTTGTACATAAATATAAAAAAGAAAAGGCAAAGTTTTATATAGATGAACTAGAAGCTGCGGTAATCGAAGATCGTGAGGTACACGGAAAAAATGAGGTGGTACAGTAAAACTGGAACACAGTATAGAGATAAATTATTCTATATGAAGAGGTGTTTCAGATGAAAAAACAGTATGATGAAATGTTTAAAAGACAATGTGTTGAATTGGTGATCAAAGAAGGTCGTTCTATTTCAAGTATCCAGAGAGAATTTGACTTGGGTAACGGAACTCTAAATGTATGGATTAAAAAATATTCTACACAGATTTCCTCCTGTGAAAGCAATGAACTGGAAGAACTACGTTCTTTACGAAGAGAAATCCAGGCGTTAAAAAAGGAAAATGAATTTCTAAAAAAGGCGGCAACCTTCTTTGCCAGCAACCAAAACTAACACGCTTTCAGTTTATAAGACAATATAATCAAATATTTGGAGTGCGCTGGCTTTGCCATCGATTACAAGTGTCTGTTAGTGGTTTTTACGACTATATTCATCGTAAACCCACTGAAAATCAGAAAAAACGTAAAAAGACAGCGGCTTATATTGTCATGCAATTTAAATGTTTAAAAGGAAGAATGGGGTATCGAAAGTTGTACCGTTATCTTGTAAACAAGGGAGTCAAGGTTACGTTGTCACAAGTAAGACAAGCGTTATGCAAAGCCGGCTTGCAGTCAAAAGTTGTCACTTATTATAAGAAACGAAAACAAGAACACCGTACATTTCCCAATGTATTAAAGCGATCCTTTAAACCTGGTAAGAAAGACATACCAACTGTAGTATGTGATATTACGGAATTCCGTTTGATGAATGGGATGAAAGTATATTTTTGTGCGGCATTAGATATTAGCACCCGACGGGTGCTTGGTTATTCGTTAGATACTTGTCAAGATGCTCAATTAGTAAAAGACACAATTCAACAAGTAAAAAACACATATGGGAAACGAGAAAACATATTATTTCATAGCGATCAAGGATCACAATTTAGCAGTTACCAAGTGACTGATTTTTGTAAACAGCAAAAAATTCAACAAAGTATGTCCCGAAAAGGAAACTGTTGGGATAATGCAGTAATAGAATCTTTCTTTAGTATCTGTAAGCGAGAATGCTTACATGGAGAAAAGCTCATTTCCCTGTCCCAAGTGAATCAGTTAGTAGCTGAATTTATTTATATGTACTATCATTCTGTTCGTCCTCATTCAACATTAAACGGAATGACTCCTTATCAATATTCAAAATCAATTGCGTAATCTAATTTGTGTTCCAGTTTTTCTTGACCAGGTCATATCGCTAGAAAAAACAAGCTAACAGTTACAGGGAAAAAGTTGTATAAAGTACGCTGTTCAACTATAGAGCGAAGCTTTGCGGACGCCAAAGAACTCCATGGCTATCGATATGCTCGGTTTCGGGGGCTGAAGTCTGTCCAAATGCAGGCTTATCTCACCTCAGCTTGTCAAAATATGAAAAAAATAGCCCTCCATCTGACCAAAAAGGGTCTGGTGGAGGGCTATTTTTCTAAATTCTATTATTTTATGTTGTTTTCATTTGCTAAAATCAAAAAGATTTCAGAGTGTTGGGAACCCTAAAGGGTTTCCCAACACTCTGAAAAAACAACCGTCTTACTTAGACGGTTGTTTTTTCGTGGAGTAACATCCAAACATCTTTACTAGAAACAGGCTTGCTAAATAGGAATCCTTGGATGTGGTCACAGTTTTGTTCGTGTAAAAACTTCCATTGTTCTTCTGTTTCTACACCTTCCGCAATAACCTCTAAATTTAATTCTTTCGATAGCTTAATGATGGAGGCGATAATCGCTTCTTCTAAAGGGCTATTTGTAATTCCACAAATAAACTCTCGAGCAATTTTTAATGTATTGATTGGATATTTCGTTAAATAAGCTAAAGAACTATAACCAGTTCCAAAGTCATCGATTGAAATTTGGATACCGAGATTTTGAAGTTCTTCTAGTTTAGCAATTACAGAGTGATTTTGATTAATCGCGATGCTTTCTGTAATCTCAATATCTAGCGCTTCTGGCTTTAGTTCTGTTTCTTCCAAGACTTTTGAAATAGTTGATATTAAATCTACGTGATTAAATTGAACAACAGATAAATTTACACCAACCTTTAAGTGAGAAAATCCTTGGTTATGCCACTTTTTTGCTTCTAAGCAGGCGGTACGTAAAATCCAATTACCAAGTTCAATAATAAATCCTGTTTCCTCTGCTAGAGGAATAAATTGGGCAGGTGATACGATTCCGAGTTTTGAATGTTTCCAGCGAATTAATGCCTCAAAACCGATAATTTGTTTTGTTTTTGTATTTACTTGCGGTTGATACTCAAGGAAAAATTCATTTTGTTGCAGAGCCTTTGAAAGTTCACCTTCTAGGAAGTGTAGTTCATTTTGCGCAACACTCATTTCTTTTGAGAAGAAAATGAATCTATTTTTTCCATTAGCTTTTGCTCGGTACATAGCCATATCTGCATTTTTCATTAATTCGGTTACATCGGTTCCGTATTCCGGAAACATTGCAATTCCGATACTCGGTGTAACAGAAAGTTCTGCATCTTTAATGAAGTAAGGCTTATTTAAGATGGTTAAAATTTGTTCGGCTATAAAAGCAGCACTTTTTTCAGAGTACATATCTGGTAATAGGATCGTAAATTCATCTCCGCCTTGGCGGGCAACGATATCTTTTGAACGCAAACATCCACGTAATCTTTTTGCTACTTCAATTAATAATAGATCTCCGACATCATGACCGAGTCGATCGTTAATTTTTTTAAATCGATCTAAGTCGAGGAACATGACGGCAACGTCATTAGTGTTGTTTTGCGCTGTATTTAAAATCGTTTTTAAATCTTTTTCGAATTTTCGTCGATTCGGTAGTCCTGTAAGTGCATCATGGAAAGCCAAATGCTCTACTTGTTTTTGTTTTTCATATAAAGTTGTAATATCACGTGCTATACCAAACATCCCAACAACTTCTTTATTTATAAAAATAGGGATGAATGTAATGTGAAGATAATAATAATAGCCTTCTTTTTCTTTTGTCCGAATTTCTAGAGTTTGTGGTCTACCTTCTTTTGTACTTTGTAAAGATTTCTTCAATAATTCATGATCTTGTGAATCAATGAAGTGTAGAAGAGAATAGCTTGTTACTTCACAGTAATAGGCTGTAAATAAACTTTCACAAGCCTTATTAGATTGTTGAAAAATCCCGTTCATATTTAAAGAAAAAACAGCATCAGGATGATCTTCGAATAAAGACTTATAACGCTGTTCACTTTTTGATAGGGCAGATGCACCTTCTTCGACTTTTCCTTCTAGTTGTGTAGTCAACTGTTCGTACGTATCGATTAATACTTGATTATCTTTCCACACGTAAAGTTGTCGTAGGAATAATAAGATTAGTGATAATACTAGACCGATTAGCATGAACTTATCGTCCCAAGGCTGAATGACAATAAAGGAAAAAGTAATGATTATACTAAAATAAGGTAATATAAAGCGTACATAATCGAATCGATAATACTTCATTTTCGTTTCATGTTGCATTGGTTTATTCAAAATGTACAGTATGGACGATAAACCGATTAGTAAAATCGAAGCAGTATGTATTAAATAAGAGACTTCAGAAGAAGTTTTCATTCCTTTGTTTAATTGGAACAGATGTATATATCCGTACACAAGTATGATAGTAAAGCCGATAATTAATGAGATTCTACTAGAAGAATATTGTTCTCTCCTATATAGGCTAATAACGGCGTAAATTACTAATGATTGTGCGATAAAATACCCAATCAAAAGCCACGTGTCCGTCGTCAACATACGAAAGCTAGAAATATCTAAAATAAAGGTTAGGATAAAATAAATATTCATAATAACAATGAAGATGCTATCGAATGAAAATTGAGCAAGACCTCTAATGGAGTAATGCTTTATAAACTTTATAGCAAAGCCAGAAAAAAGCAAAATATATTGTATGATGAAAAAAGGTAGTGCTTTATATGAGAATATGACTTGATCATAAATAGAAAGTGACTGAAGAAATAAAGTTATTTCCATAATTAGTCCACATATGCAAGTACATAGTAGTAAAACCCAAAATAGTTTGTCACTGCTTTTCATCTTCTTAATTGCTTTATATAAGCAATAGCAAGAAAAGATTGCCGCAAAACAAAATAAGAAGAGAATTCCAATTTCTTTTATATTTAAATTCCTAGGGATAAGGAATATCCAAAGAGAAAATATAATTATATATATCATGACAAATTGTACATATTTCTTTTGATTAATCATATTATGACTCCATTTCAATAAAGTTGAATCTCAGGGGGAAAATGCTAATTTAAATAATAGCATATAAATTGGGATGTTTTTTACTATAGGAATCACTTTCTTATGAAAAAAATGGCGCAGTATTACAAATTACCATTGTAACACTGCGCCGTTTTTTCTTTTTATCCCTCTTATAGAAGAGATTTCATCTATTAACTGAAGAAGTGCTAAATCCTTTTGTTTACTTTCAATCATAATATCGAAATTATGATCAATTTTTTTTGTAATGTGTAAAAAAGGTTTAATAAAGTCTAAATCAATATAATCTGCGTGGGACCTAAATTCTTTTTCTGATTTAGGAGAAGAAATATGAACTTTAGGAGGGACATTTGTATGTGACCAAGTTTTAAATATCATAGGAAGTAATTCTTCTAGTGGTTCATTACAAAGGTTCGCTATGTGATGATGATAATCGAACACGAAAGGGATTTTTTCTTTTTGGCAAATAGCCAAAGTTTCAGAAGTTGTATATGTTTTATCATCATTTTCAAGAGTCATTTGTCTTTTTATATGGTCAGGAAGTTTCTGTATGTTTTCATGAAAACGTTCGATTGCTTTCTCCTTATTTCCATACGCGCCACCTACATGGATATTAATGTAGGAAGAATCTGCAATTCCCATAGCATTTAACACGTTATAATGATAGGTCATATCTGTAATTGCATTAGTTGTAATATGTGGTTTGTCGCTTGTAAATAGTGTGAATTGGTTTGGGTGAAAACTTACGCGTAAATTGTGTTCTTGAATTAATGCTCCTATTTTACGCCATAGTGGAGCAAATAGTTGAATGTAATCAAATTCAACTTCAGGATGTGTTGCAAGTGGAACGATAGAAGATGATAAACGATATAATGGAATTTCGTGTGCAATATTGTAATGAAGGATGCGTATTGTGTGTTCTAGATTCTGCCTTGTAACATGGTACAATTTATCTTCTCGCTCTTGTTTATTGAGTTTTTTAAAGCTTGTAAATGTCATCGTTTTAGCAGGAGAACAGTCCCACAATGCCATTGCATGTGAGACATATCCAAACCGCATAATCATAAAGGATACACCTCTTTTATTTATCGCCTTTCCTATAAGAAGAACGCAAGTATCGTTCCTATCCATTCTTTGCCCTTATCAATAAGGGAAAGTGGGCTGACATCATCAAAGGAAAGTAATGACGCGTTTTTTAGATCTTCATGGAATTTATTTTTTACTTCTTGTATGAAATGTTTATCGTATAAAAGACAGTTGATTTCATGGTTAATATATAAGCTTCTCATATCAAAATTAGCAGTCCCAATATCACAAATATGATCGTCCACTATAATGATTTTTGCGTGAAAAAATCCTTGTTGAAAAGCGTAAATATTACAACCAGCTTGTATTAACTTTCGGCAATATGGGAATTTTGCTTCTCGAACGAGGGCGTGATCAGCCTTTTGTGGAACGAGAATAGTTATTTGAACTCCACGTTTTCGTGCGTTTAATAATGCGTTCATCATTTTTTTTCCAGGAATGAAATATGGTGTACCGATAAAGATTTCTTTTTTCGCGCTTTCGATTAATTGTAAAAATGTATTTTGTAAATAGGCACCATCAGTAGGGACAAAACGATGTAGAATGATCCCTGGTTGTTGTTTAGGAAAATAAAGAGATGAATCTAATAAATTTTGACCTGTATCGTCGAACCAATCATGTAAAAATTGTTTTTGTAAATCTTGTATCCCTTCTCCTGTAAGACGTAAATGATAATCTCGCCATAATCCTAACTTTTGATTATGCCCCAAATATTCCTCGCCAATATTAAATCCACCAATATAGCCAATTTTCCCGTCAATAACTGTAATTTTTCTATGGTTTCTTTGATTTGCAGAAAAGAAAGGAAAAGGAAATTTCACTTTGTGACAAAATGAAAAAGAGACACCATGCTTTTGTAGCGAATGAATCGCTTCTTTTGATAAATAATGACTTCCAAACCGGTCGAGCAAAAGTCTTACTTCAATTCCTTCTTGTGCTTTATCGATAAGTAGCTTTAAAAACTTACGACTTATCTCATCATTTTTTACAATGAAAAATAAAACGTGCACATGGTGTTTAGCTTGTTTTATATCAATAAATAGGGCGTCATACAAATCTTTTCCGTATGTATAAAGGTGAAAATCACTTTGACGTAAAGGGAAAGAACGAGAACGTACACGCTTTAAATGAACAATTCTCCCATATGAAAGGTCGATTGTAATCCAGAGAGCGCTACCTATTAACAAGAGAGATAAGAAGAACATAAGTAAATTCCCTCCTTCACGGTCTTTTCACCATCAGTTTTTTACAAATCAAAATGTCACTGTATCCCGATTGGTGTGGGCTAATAATCAGTAGGGAATAAACAGCCCGCTGATTAAAGTTTCACTTTATAGTTTCACCCAAATAAACAGCTTTATTAAAAAATGTGTTGTTGTATAACAAAAAACTGTTGACTGAATGCTCACTCATTATATAATGGGAATAGGGGATACAATTCAGAAAATTATATATTTTCGAAGATTCTAAAAAAGAAAGAGGGCTTACAAAGAGAGGGGTAGCATAAAAATGAATAGCTTACTAATCATTAATTGGCTGGCTGCCATTGCTGTTATTGCTTATGCGGGATATTTGTTTGTATATCTTATACGAACGAGGATGGCCTACATACAATTAGGAAAAAAGATTGAATTTGACCGTCGTTTTAAAGAGCGTTGGGATCTTCTTAAGGTCAATGTATTCGGTCAGAAAAAGCTGCTGAAAGATAAAAAGAGCGGCATTATTCACGTTATGTTTTTTTACGGATTTATTCTTGTCCAATTTGGAGCAATTGACTTCGTTTGGAAAGGGCTCGCACCAGGATCACATCTTCCACTTGGACCACTATACCCTGCATTTACATTCTTCCAGGAAATTGTCACACTTGTTATTTTAATCGCAGTCTTTTGGGCTTTTCATAGACGCTATGTTGAAAAGCTTGTTCGTTTAAAACGTAATTTCAAATCAGGTCTTGTTCTTATCTTTATTGGTGGCTTAATGATTTCTGTGCTACTTGGTAATGGGATGGGAATTATATGGCACGGTGAGGAGCTTTCATGGAGTGAACCAATTGCTTCTGCAATCGCTTACGTTTTCTCAGGGATAAATGAAACCGTAGCCATTTCAGTGTTCTATTTCTCTTGGTGGGTGCATCTATTAATCTTGCTAACGTTTTTAGTTTATGTTCCACAATCAAAACATGCGCATTTAATTGCTGGACCAGTTAACGTGTTTTTTGGTCGTCTTTCAAATCCGGGAAAACTTGAAAAAATCGATTTTGAAGATGAAACGCAAGAAACGTTCGGTGTTGGTAAAATTGAAGACTTTAGACAAAATCAGCTCGTTGATTTATATGCTTGCGTAGAATGTGGCCGTTGTACAAATATGTGTCCGGCAACAGGAACAGGCAAAATGTTATCACCGATGGATTTAATTTTAAAACTTCGCGACCATTTAACGGATAAAGGGGCAGCGGTAACATCAAAAGCACCGTGGGTTCCAGTTGTTGCTTTTAATAATACACAAGGAAATCAGTTAGCGATGATGGCAGCTGGAAAAGGACAACAAGAATCAGCAGCTACAGCGCTCGCTTACGATCCGAGCTTAATCGGAGATGTTATTACAGAAGAAGAGATTTGGGCATGTACAACGTGCCGTAACTGTGAAGATCAGTGTCCAGTTATGAATGAACATGTTGATAAAATTATTGATTTACGCCGCTATCTCGTTTTAACAGAAGGGAAAATGGATGCAGAGGCACAGCGTGCAATGACAAATATCGAGCGTCAAGGTAATCCGTGGGGACTGAACCGTAAAGAGCGTGAAACATGGCGTCAAGGTGATGATGAAGTAACAGTTCCAACTGTAAAAGAGAAATCAAAAGCTGGCGAAGAGTTTGAATACTTATTCTGGGTTGGATCAATGGGTTCGTATGACAACCGCAGTCAGAAGATTGCGATATCATTTGCGAAGCTAATGAACGAAGCAGGCATTTCATTCGCAATTCTTGGTAATAAGGAAAAGAACTCTGGTGATACACCGCGCCGCCTCGGAAACGAATTCGTATTCCAAGAGATGGCAACGAAAAACATTGAGGAATTTGAAAAAGCAGGAGTGAAGAAAATCGTTACGATTGACCCTCATGCTTATAACACTTTTAAAAATGAGTACCCGGACTTTGGCTTACAAGCAGAAGTCTATCATCATACAGAATTACTAGCCCAGTGGGTGAAGGAAGGACGTTTAAAACCTGTCCATTCTATTGAAGAAACAGTTACGTACCATGATTCCTGTTACTTAGGAAGATACAACGAAGTATATGAGGCACCGCGCGATATTCTAAAAGCAATTCCAGGTGTAAACCTTGTAGAAATGGCGCGTAACCGTGAAACGGGAATGTGCTGTGGTGCAGGTGGCGGCTTAATGTGGATGGAAGAAACGGCTGGTTCTCGTATTAACGTTGCTCGTACAGAACAAGCGCTGGCTGTACAACCGTCAATTATCGGTACAGGATGCCCATATTGCTTAACGATGATTAGTGACGGTACGAAAGCGAAAGAAGTTGAAGAAACAGTTCAAACGCTGGACGTAACAGAGATTTTAGAACGCTCAGTTATCGGACAGAAGAAAGAAGCAATCTAGTTTGTGGGAATGCATACAACTTTAGAAAGAGGTGCAATTATTGCACCTCTTCTCAACGTAGGAATACCGAGCGAGCGCTCGGCGTTAAAAAAAGAAATGGGGGAAAGAAACATGAGTAAAACAGTTATTTTAAGTGCTGCAAGAACACCGGTTGGAAAATTTGGAGGGACTTTAAAAGACGTGAAAGCAACAGAACTTGGAGGAATCGCAATTAAGGCAGCGCTTGAAAGGGCGAATGTTTCCGCGAGTGATGTTGAAGAAGTTATATTTGGAACGGTTATCCAAGGAGGACAAGGACAAATTCCATCACGCCAAGCAGCAAGAGCGGCTGGGATTCCTTGGGAAGTGCAGACAGAAACAGTAAATAAGGTTTGTGCATCAGGGCTTCGCGCAGTTACTTTAGCGGATCAAATTATTCGTACTGGTGACCAATCACTGATTGTAGCTGGTGGAATGGAATCGATGAGTAACAGTCCTTACATTTTACGAGGAGCAAGATGGGGATACAGAATGGGCAACAACGAAGTTATCGATTTAAACGTTGCAGACGGTTTAACATGCGCATTTTCAGGTATACACATGGGTGTTTATGGCGGAGAAGTTGCAAAAGAAGATGGGATCTCTCGCGAAGCACAAGATGAATGGGCATATCGTAGCCATCAACGTGCGGTTTCAGCACATAAGGAAGGTCGTTTTGAAGAGGAGATTGTACCAGTAACAATTCAGCAAAGAAAAGGTGATCCTATCGTCGTGGCTAAGGATGAGGCGCCACGCGCGGATACAACGATTGAAAAATTAGCGAAATTAAAGCCTGTATTTGATAAGACGTCAGCGGTGACAGCTGGTAATGCTCCTGGACTAAATGATGGCGGTGCGGCGCTTGTATTAATGAGCGAGGATAGAGCGAAGCAAGAGGGAAGAAAGCCATTAGCGACAATTTTGGCGCATACAGCAATTGCGGTAGAATCGAAGGATTTCCCAAGAACGCCAGGTTATGCAATTAATGAATTGTTGAAAAAGACAGGTAAGACAATTGAAGAAATCGATCTATTTGAAATCAATGAGGCATTTGCGGCGGTAGCAATTGCAAGTACTGAAATTGCAGGGATTGATCCGGAAAAATTGAATGTAAATGGCGGTGCTGTAGCAATGGGGCATCCAATTGGAGCGAGCGGAGCACGTATTATCGTTACACTTATCCATGCACTGAAGCAGCGCGGCGGCGGAATTGGAATTGCTTCTATTTGTAGCGGTGGCGGTCAAGGTGACGCAATTATGATTGAAGTTCGTTAATTTACGTGTAGAGGATTTTGGTTTATTAACAACTTATATTAAGGGGGAAGAAAGAATGGGTGTACAAAAAATAGTTGTAATTGGTGCAGGACAAATGGGTTCAGGTATCGCACAAGTGTGTGCAATGGCAGGCTATGATGTGAAAGTGCAAGATTTAAAGCAAGAGCAATTAGATAGAGGGCTAGCTGTTATTACAAAAAATTTAGCTCGTCAAGTAGAAAAATGTCGTATGAAGGAAGAAGAGAAAGAAGCGACTTTAAATCGTCTTACATGGACACTCGATTTAAATAGTGTAAAAGAAGCGGATCTTGTTATTGAAGCTGCTGTTGAGAAAATGGATATTAAAAAGAAAATTTTTGCGAATCTAGATGAAATCGCTCCAGAACACGCAATTTTAGCAACGAATACGTCATCGTTACCAATTACGGAAATTGCAGCGGTAACGAAACGTCCTGAGAAAGTAATTGGCATGCACTTTATGAATCCAGTTCCAGTTATGAAACTCGTTGAAATTATTCGTGGTTTAGCTACAGATGATGCAGTGTACGAAACGATTGAAGATATTACGAAAAAAATCGGGAAAGTGCCAGTTGAAGTAAATGATTTCCCAGGGTTTGTATCGAACCGTATTTTATTACCAATGATTAACGAAGCAATCTATACGTTATATGAAGGTGTAGCAACGAAAGAAGCGATTGATGAAGTAATGAAGCTCGGTATGAATCATCCGATGGGGCCACTTACATTAGCTGATTTTATCGGTTTAGATACGTGTTTATACATTATGGAAGTGTTGCATGAAGGATTAGGAGATAGTAAATATCGCCCATGTCCATTATTACGCAAGTATGTGAATGCAGGATGGTTAGGACGTAAAACGGGTCGTGGTTTCTACGTTTACGAATAAAGTCCTCCCTTTATTAAAATAGTGGTCTTACCAAATTGTTAAAAAGATATATAGCAAACGGAGGCGAAGTACATGAATTTTCACTTTACTGAAGAGCAACAAATGATGAGGAAAATGGTTCGAGATTTTGCGCAGAAGGAAATAGCTCCCTTTGTTCCTAGTATGGAACAAGGGGTGTTCCCGAAAGAGATTTTGCAAAAGATGGGTGAGCTTGGACTAATGGGTATTCCAGCGCCTGCAAAATATGGCGGGGCAGAAATGGATTTTATTTCTTACATTCTAGCAATTGAGGAAATTTCAAAGGTAAGTGCAACGGTTGGTGTAATTTTAGCTGTACATACGTCAGTTGGAATGAATCCGATTTTATACTTCGGAACAGAAGAACAGAAGCAGAAATATGTTTCTAAATTGGCGACTGGTGAGTATTTAGGCGCATTTGCTCTAACAGAACCAAATGCAGGATCAGATGCAGGTAGTTTGAAATCAAGAGCTGTAAAAAAAGACGATCACTATATTATCAATGGATCGAAAGTATTTATTACGAATGGCGGCGAAGCAAGTACATACATTGTATTCGCTTCTACAAATCCAGAGGCGGGGAAAAGTGGCATTTCTGCATTTATTGTAGAGAAAGATACACCAGGCTTAATCATCGGAAAAGATGAGCATAAGATGGGGCTTCTTGGTTCTCGTACAGTACAACTTACGTTTGAAGATATGAAAGTGCCGGCCGAGAATTTACTTGGTGAAGAAGGACAAGGATTTAAGGTGGCAATGGCGAATTTAGATGTTGGACGAATTGGGATCGGAGCGCAGGCATTAGGAATCGCGGAAGCGGCGCTTGCATGTGCGATTGATTATGCGAAAGAGCGCGAGCAATTCGGCAAGCCAATTGCGGCGCAGCAAGGAATCGGATTCAAACTTGCAGATATGGCGACTAGCGTAGAAGCAGCGCGATTACTTGTATACAGAGCGGCATCGCTAAGAGCGCAAGGATTACCATGTGGTAAAGAAGCTTCTATTGCGAAATTATTTGCTTCTAAGACGGCTGTTGAAGTTGCGATTGAAGCGGTGCAAGTATTTGGCGGTTACGGTTATACGAAAGATTATCCAGTAGAAAGATTTTTCCGTGATGCGAAGATCACGCAAATATATGAAGGAACGAGCGAAATACAAAAGCTTGTAATTAGCCGAGCTTTATAAAAAGACGAGGGGGAGACGGGAATGCATTTTAAATTATCAGAAGAACATGAAATGATAAGAAAAATGGTTCGGGATTTTGCAAGAAATGAAGTAGCACCGACGGCGGCAGAGCGTGATGAGGAAGAGCGATTTGATCGCGCTTTATTTGATCAAATGGCAGAGCTTGGTTTAACCGGCATTCCGTGGCCTGAAGAGTATGGTGGAATTGGAAGCGATTACTTGGCGTATGTAATTGCCATTGAAGAATTATCCCGTGTATGTGCTTCTACAGGTGTAACATTGTCTGCACATACTTCACTTGCTGGTTGGCCAATTTTTAAATTTGGAACGGAAGAGCAAAAGCAAAAGTTTTTACGACCGATGGCAGAAGGAAAGAAAATTGGCGCATACGGTTTAACGGAACCAAGTTCCGGTTCAGATGCTGGTGGAATGAGGACAACTGCGAAACGAGATGGAGACCATTACATTTTAAATGGATCGAAAATCTTTATTACAAATGGTGGCATTGCTGATATTTACGTTGTTTTTGCATTAACAGACCCTGAATCGAAGCAGCGTGGCACGAGCGCATTTATTGTGGAGAGCGATACGCCGGGATTTTCAGTTGGGAAAAAAGAGAGCAAGCTAGGGATTCGCTCTTCGCCGACTACTGAAATTATGTTTGAAGACTGCCGCATTCCTGTAGAGAATCTACTCGGAGAAGAGGGGCAAGGATTTAAGGTAGCGATGCAAACATTAGATGGCGGTCGTAATGGTATTGCGGCGCAAGCGGTTGGTATTGCACAATCCGCTTTAGATGCTTCCGTAGAATATGCAAGAGAGCGTCATCAGTTCGGGAAGCCAATTGCGGCGCAGCAAGGAATTGGCTTTAAACTTGCAGATATGGCAACGGATGTAGAGGCGGCGCGTCTTTTAACATATCAAGCGGCTTGGCTTGAATCTGAAGGGCTTCCGTACGGGAAAGAGTCAGCGATGTCAAAAGTATTTGCAGGTGATACAGCGATGAAGGTAACGACTGAAGCAGTACAAGTATTTGGTGGTTATGGTTATACGAAAGATTATCCAGTAGAGCGTTATATGCGCGATGCAAAGATTACACAGATATATGAGGGAACGCAAGAGATTCAAAGGCTTGTAATTTCTCGTATGTTAACGAAATAGGAACGAAAGCGTAGGTATTTTCCTACGCTTTTTCCTTCCAAAAATAATAGAGAGAGGTGAAGGAGATGGTTAAACATAATGTACATGCATCAGTGAAAGATGAAAAATTAGTTGCGTTAAGGCGTGAACAAATGATTAAAGGTGCGGTGCAACTGTTTAAGCAAAAAGGGTTCCCACGTACAACAACGAGAGAAATTGCGAAGGCGGCTGGGTTTAGTATTGGAACACTTTATGAGTACATTCGTACAAAAGATGATGTTTTATATTTAGTTTGTGATAGTATATATGAACATGTAAAAGAGCGGTTAGAGGAAGTAGTGTGTACAGAAAAGGGAAGTATAGAAAGTTTAAAGATAGCAATAACGAATTATTTTAAAGTGATGGATGAATTGCAAGAAGAAGTATTAATTATGTATCAAGAGGTACGTTTTTTACCGAAAGAATCACTCCCATATGTATTAGAAAAAGAGTTTCAAATGGTAGGAATGTTCGAGAATATTTTAGAACAGTGCACGGAAAATGGAACATTTACATTAAATAAAAAAGAAATACAGCTTCTTGCACATAATATTTTCATACAAGGACAAATGTGGGGATTTAGACGTTGGGCCCTGCAAAAACTGTATACGCTTGAAGAATATACAGAAATGCAAATTAGGTATGTATTGCAAGGGGCGCATATGCTTCCGAAATAAGGAATGGACAAATTATAATTTTATTACCATATTAAAGTTTCCCGTTTTTTTTGTAGCATATTTGTGCGACTTTTGTTTATAATGAATAGTATGGATTTTTTTAAGCAGACCGTTATATATAAGGTTATATTTGAAGAAAGGAAGTGCCGCATAAGTGAATTTTAAGCAATATTCACCAGAAGAGCTAAAAGAATGTTCAATGATTGAAGTTGTACATAGCGTTTTAGGGGATAAAAGACAAGCAACGACATTCAACGAGTTGGTTCAAGAAATCGCTCAAGTGCTGGGACTATCTCAAGAGCAAGTTAATGCGAAACTCGCACAATTTTATACAGATTTAAACATCGATGGACGTTTCATTAATTTAGGAGAAAATCGTTGGGGGCTACGCAGCTGGTACCCATATGAGCAAATTGATGAAGAAATCTTACCTCAGCCAAAACCGAAGAAGAAACGTAAAGTTGAAGAGGACGGTTTTGACGACTACATCGAAGAAGATGAAGACGAATTCGGCGATGCAGAAGGAAATGCAGACGAAGAAGACGATGTAGAAGATTTGGACAAGGTTCTTGAAGAAGAAGACGCAGATGACGAAGATGATGATCTTGATGATTTAGAAGAAGATGATGAAGACTTCGCAGAAGAAGAACTTGAGTACGATGAAGCTGAAGCTGAAGAAGAAGAGGAAGAGCTGTAGTTCTTGACTTTTCATTATCGTCCATGTAGAATCATTTTTGGGCTCTTTAAAACAGGACGATAATACTTTTAAAGTGTAAATATAAAAGAAAATTGCTCCCTACTTATTACTTTATGTGATGAGGGGAGCAATTTTCTTTTTGTTTTTTGTTTAGAAAATAAAAAGAGTCTAACAATAAGATGGATACAGTGTTATCTACATACGTTGCGCTTTGCAACGGTGATTATATAACAGCAAAATAGGAGGGAGCTTTTTCATGACTAAGTATATTTTTGTAACAGGCGGTGTAGTATCGTCTTTAGGAAAAGGTATTACAGCAGCATCTCTTGGACGACTTTTAAAAAATCGTGGTTTAAACGTAACTATTCAAAAGTTTGATCCATACATTAACGTAGACCCAGGGACTATGAGCCCATACCAACACGGTGAGGTATTCGTAACAGATGATGGTGCAGAAACTGACTTAGACCTTGGTCACTATGAGCGTTTCATCGACATCAACTTAAACAAATACAGCAACGTAACAACAGGTAAAATTTACTCTTCAGTTCTTCAAAAAGAGCGTCGTGGTGAATACTTAGGAGGAACAGTTCAGGTTATTCCTCACATTACTAACGAAATTAAAGAACGTGTATATCGTTCTGGTCGCGAAACAAACGCGGACGTTGTTATTACAGAAATCGGTGGAACTGTTGGTGATATCGAGTCTCTACCATTCTTAGAAGCAATTCGTCAAATTAAGAGCGACATCGGTCGTGACAATGTAATGTACATTCACTGTACGTTAATCCCGTACTTAAAAGCAGCGGGTGAAATGAAAACAAAACCAACGCAACATAGCGTTAAAGAGCTTCGTAGCTTAGGTATTCAACCAAATATTATCGTTGTTCGTACAGAACTACCTGTTTCTCAGGACATGAAAGACAAGCTTGCATTATTCTGTGACATCGATACAAAAGCAGTTATCGAAGCGCGCGATGCAGATACTTTATATGCGGTTCCATTATCTCTTCAAGAACAAAACATGGACCAAATCGTTTGCGATCACTTAAAATTAGACAATCCAGCTGCAGATATGACAGAGTGGACTGCGCTAGTTAATAAAGTGCGTAACCTTTCTAAGAAAACAAAAATCGCTCTTGTTGGTAAATACGTAGAGCTTCAAGATGCATATATTTCTGTTGTAGAAGCACTTCGTCATGCAGGTTACTCATTCGACACAGATGTAGAAGTGAAATGGGTAAATGCTGAGCACGTAACAGCAGAGAACGTGAAAGAATTAGTTGGCGACACAGATGGTATTCTTGTACCAGGTGGCTTTGGCGATCGTGGTGTAGAAGGTAAAATTGTTGCAATTCAATATGCTCGTGAAAACAAAGTTCCATTCTTAGGAATTTGCCTAGGTATGCAACTTGCATCAATCGAATTTGCACGTAACGTATTAGGATTAGAAGGAGCTAACTCTTCTGAAATTAATCCTGACACACCTTATGCAATCATCGACTTATTACCAGAACAAAAAGATGTAGAAGACTTAGGTGGTACACTTCGTCTTGGTCTATACCCATGTAAGCTTGCTGAAGAAACAAATGCTTACAATGCTTACAACGAGCCGGTTGTATATGAGCGTCATCGTCATCGTTATGAGTTCAACAATCAATTCCGTCCGGATATGGAAAAAGCAGGATTTGTATTCTCTGGTACAAGCCCAGACGGTCGTCTAGTTGAAATCATTGAATTAAAAGACCACCCTTGGTTCGTGGCAGCACAGTTCCATCCAGAACTTGTGTCTCGTCCAAACCGTCCACAACCATTGTTCCATGACTTCGTAAGTGCTTCTATTACGAATAAAGAGAGCAAGTAATAAAAAAAGCGCCTGAAATAGGGCGCTTTTTTTAATATTCGTTTAACATTTCATCAATTGTAAATTTAATTCCATGATAAGCAAATAAAGCTACAATTAAACTTGGGAAACCGTAGCGGTTACCTTCATCATCTGGAATAAGGCCTTTTAACAGTTTTGTATCGATATGTACATCTGTGTATTGTTCCAGTGATTCAACATGTTCTTGAATAGCTGAAATACCAACGATAGAGTGCCCCTCTTCTTGTAGTTTTTTTGCAATTGCTACAACTTCTTCATCTGTTGAAAAACGGCTAATAAGAAGTACACGATCTGCAGAAGTTACTTCTGCTTCTTTACCGTTTTCAAATAAGCGTTTTGCTTGCTTCATTGGTTCAGCACCGAATAGAGCTTCAGCAACAACGCCCTCCATTTCATTTGTACCATGTAAATAAATGAAACCATCGCCAACTAGTGCTTGAGCAAGTAGACGAGCGCTATCTTCTATATTCATTTCCTCTTTTTGAGAAACTCTGGAGAAATAACCACTTAATTGAGTTGAAAAAATTTTTAACATAATGTTACTCCCTTCGTACGTGTTTGCCGGCTTTTATTATAATTTATTTTTTTAGAAAGGTGAAATCGTAGGTAGCATAACAAAATAGGAAACGGTAAAATAAGAAAGAATAGGAAGGAATTTGCCAAAGAATAGCGAAAATAAATCGATAAGATATAAGAAGCTGTAAATCTTGTATTTACACAGAAAGGTTGGGAGTTATGGAAGGGAAAATTTTAATCGTTGATGATCAATATGGCATTCGTGTGTTATTACATGAAGTGTTCCAAAAAGAAGGTTATCAGACGTTCCAAGCAGCGAATGGATTTCAAGCTTTAGATATCGTGAAAAAAGATAATCCAGATTTAGTAGTGTTAGATATGAAAATCCCAGGTATGGATGGTATAGAGATTTTAAAACATGTAAAAGAAATTGATGAGAGTATTAAAGTGATTTTAATGACTGCTTATGGAGAATTGGATATGATTCAAGAAGCGAAAGATTTAGGAGCTTTAATGCACTTTGCTAAACCGTTTGATATTGATGAGATTCGTCAAGCAGTGAGAGATCAGCTTGCTGTAGAGGCGTAAAAAATGAATTTTTTATAAAAAATATGGAAAAAAGCGTTTACATGGACTATTGAGCAGGTGAATACGGTTGAGTTTTTTAGTACAAGTTGTTATCCTAATGAGTGTAGAAAAAAGTCCGGTATACAGATATACATATTTTACCTTATTCTGGTCATACTACCAGCGATAAGAACTTATCGGATACAAAAAACGTTTTTTAGGAGGATTCACCATGCCTTTAGTTTCTATGAAAGAAATGCTAAACACAGCACTAGAAGGAAAATACGCAGTTGGTCAATTCAACATGAACAACTTAGAGTGGACTCAAGCTATCTTAGCTGCTGCGGAAGAAGAAAAATCTCCTGTAATCCTAGGTGTATCTGAGGGTGCAGCTCGTCATATGACTGGTTTCAAAACAGTTGTAGCTATGGTTAAAGCTTTAATCGAAGAAATGAACATCACTGTTCCTGTAGCGATTCACCTTGACCATGGTTCAAGCTTCGAAAAATGTAAAGAAGCAATCGATGCAGGTTTCACATCTGTAATGATCGACGCTTCTCACCACCCATTCGAAGAAAACGTTGAAACTACTAAAAAAGTAGTAGAATACGCACACGCTCGTAACGTATCTGTTGAAGCTGAGCTTGGAACAGTTGGCGGACAAGAAGACGACATCATCGCTGAAGGCGTAATTTACGCTGATCCTGCAGAGTGTAAACACCTTGTTGAAGCAACAGGTATCGATTGCCTAGCTCCAGCTTTAGGTTCTGTACACGGTCCTTACAAAGGTGAGCCTAACTTAGGATTCGCTGAAATGGAACAAGTTCGTGACTTCACTGGCGTACCTTTAGTATTACACGGTGGTACTGGTATCCCAACTGCTGATATCGTAAAAGCTATCTCTTTAGGTACTTCAAAAATCAACGTAAACACTGAGAACCAAATCGAGTTTACAAAAGCTGTTCGTGAAGTATTAAACAAAGACCAAGAAGTTTACGATCCTCGTAAATTTATTGGACCTGGCCGCGACGCTATTAAAGCAACTGTTGCTGGTAAAATGCGTGAGTTCGGTTCTAACGGTAAAGCGTAAGAATAAAATTCCGTTTTGGAAACCGTCTAGTCTTTTAGACGGTTTCCTTTCGTTGTATAATGAAAGCGTGAACAAGTCTAAAGATTTTATAAAATGAATTTTTAGCCTGCAAATATAGAAAATAATGTGCATAGTCCTATTAATAAATGTGATGAGTATCTGAATTGGGGAATTTGATTCGATGAATAGTTAATCTTCATCTATTTGTACAGCAGGGGAGCTACAGGTGATGGTTTTCTACTTATTGAGTTTTAGGGTGGAAAGAGTGATTGAGATTCTTAAGGGGAACCTTCTACTTCTTTTTATAAAGCAGTAGAAGATAAATACATTCACGAGAAGGGAGCTCAATATGGAAAAGTTGCTAATTGAAGGCGGAAGAGCTTTAAATGGAACAATTCGTGTGAGTGGTGCAAAGAACAGTGCTGTTGCATTAATTCCAGCGACAATTTTAGCAGATACTCCAGTAACTATCGGTGGCGTTCCTAATATTTCGGACGTGAAAATGTTAGGAGACTTACTAGAGGAAATTGGAGGGAAAGTAACTTATGGGCAGGAAGAAGAGATGGTAGTCGATCCTTCTAACATGGTTGCGATGCCTTTACCAAATGGAAAAGTGAAAAAATTGCGCGCCTCTTATTATTTAATGGGTGCAATGCTTGGCCGTTTTAAAAAAGCTGTTATTGGGCTTCCAGGTGGATGTCATTTAGGGCCAAGGCCGATTGATCAGCATATTAAAGGGTTTGAAGCACTAGGTGCACATGTTACAAATGAACAAGGTGCCATTTATTTAAGAGCAGATGAATTGCGCGGGGCGCGTATTTATTTAGATGTTGTTAGTGTGGGAGCTACGATTAATATTATGCTAGCGGCTATACGAGCGAAAGGTAGAACTGTTATTGAAAATGCAGCGAAAGAACCAGAGATTATTGATGTAGCCACATTATTAACAAGTATGGGAGCGCGCATTAAAGGTGCTGGTACAGATGTAATCCGAATTGATGGTGTGGACTCCCTGCATGGTTGTCACCATACTATCATTCCAGATCGTATTGAAGCCGGTACGTATATGATTTTAGGAGCTGCATCAGGAGGAGAAGTAACAGTTGATAATGTTATTCCTCAGCATTTAGAGTCAGTGACTGCGAAGCTAAGAGAAGCTGGTGTCCAAGTTGAAACGAACGATGACCAAATTACAGTGAACGGTAATAGAAGGTTAAAAGTAGTTGATATAAAAACGCTTGTATATCCAGGTTTCCCAACAGATTTACAACAGCCGTTTACGACGCTTTTAACAAAGGCACACGGGACGGGAGTTGTAACGGATACAATTTACGGCGCACGTTTCAAACATATTGATGAATTGCGTCGTATGAATGCGCAAATTAAAGTAGAAGGTCGTTCGGCAATTGTAACTGGTCCTGTTTTATTGCAAGGTGCAAAAGTGAAGGCGAGTGACTTACGAGCTGGGGCTTCCCTTGTTATTGCAGGATTAATGGCGGATGGAATTACAGAAGTAACCGGACTTGAGCATATTGATCGAGGCTATGAAAATATAGTAGACAAGCTTAAAGGGCTTGGCGCAAACATTTGGCGAGAACAAATGACAAAGCAAGAAATTGAAGAGATGAAGAACGCATAAGTGATACTTCCGCAAGGGGGGAAGCGAAGCATCACTACTTGCGGAAGTACACTTTATAGAAAAAACACGGTTCACAAAATACGGCAGAAATATAAAGACTTAAAGGAGAGGGATTATCGTGGAAAGAAGTTTATCTATGGAGTTAGTACGTGTAACAGAGGCTGCAGCATTATCATCAGCGCGTTGGATGGGACTCGGGAAAAAAGATGAGGCAGACGGTGCAGCAACATCAGCTATGCGTGATGTATTTGATACAATTCCGATGAAAGGTACAGTTGTAATTGGTGAAGGTGAGATGGATGAAGCGCCAATGCTGTATATCGGAGAGAAATTAGGTACAGGATATGGCCCACGCGTAGACGTTGCAGTTGATCCTTTAGAGGGGACGAACATCGTAGCAGCTGGCGGATGGAATGCACTTGCTGTTATTGCAATTGCAGATCATGGTAATTTGTTACATGCTCCTGACATGTACATGGATAAAATTGCGGTTGGCCCAGAAGCAGTTGGGGCAGTTGATATTAACGCACCTATTATCGATAACCTACGTGCCGTTGCGAAAGCGAAGAATAAAGATATTGAAGATGTTGTAGCGACAGTTTTAAATCGTCCACGTCATCAAGCAATTATCGAAGAAATTCGTAAGGCTGGTGCACGTATTAAGTTAATTAATGATGGAGATGTAGCTGGAGCAATCAATACAGCGTTTGACCGTACAGGTGTAGATATTTTATTCGGTTCTGGTGGGGCTCCTGAAGGTGTATTAGCTGCGGTTGCGCTAAAATGCTTAGGTGGAGAAATTCAAGGAAAGCTCTTACCACAAGACGAAGCTGAATTAGCACGTTGTAAAAAAATGGGCATTGAAGATATAAATCGCATCCTTCGTATGGAAGACTTAGTAAAAGGTGACGATGCAATCTTTGCTGCAACAGGTGTAACAGACGGAGAACTATTACGTGGCGTTCAATTTAAAGGTAGCGTAGGAACAACACAATCCCTTGTTATGCGTGCGAAGTCAGGTACAGTACGCTTCGTAGACGGACGTCATAGCTTAAATAAAAAACCGAATTTGGTTATTAAATAAAAAGTGCAAGCGGCTCGTTCAGAATCGCAGGGCATCGGAACTCTCGACCTTGAAGCGTTTTTTGCTTCGAGTGAGAGAGTGAAATGACCGGAGATTCTAGCCGCTGGAACTGGATTAAGTAAAAAGAGTAAGCAGCTCGTTCAGAATGGCAGGAAGAAGCGAAGCCACCGACCATTCTAGCTGCTGAAGCTGGATTAAATAAAAGCAGAAATACCTTATCTATTCTTCCTTAAAATAAGGTGAGTAGAAAAAAGTAAGAAATATAAAAAGCGAAGACAAATTTTCTTGTCTTCGCTTCTTGTATTTGTGTTCCAACGTATTGATTAAAACTAGATAAAAGGGTTACAATAGTGAATATTACCCTACTTGAACTTATTGCCTTTCATTATTAATTATTTGCCTTCCGTATTTTTTCCCTTTACCCATTTGAAAAGAGAATAATGTTAAAGTGTGGTGTCTGAATGAATTTGTCAATTGCAGCATTAGAAAACATGAAATTAAAAGAGTTATACGAGCTTGCGAAAGAATTTAAGATCTCGTATTACAGCAAGTTAACGAAAAAAGAGTTAATCTTTTCTATTTTGAAAGCTCGAGCAGAAAAAGAAGGTTTCTTTTTCATGGAAGGTGTATTAGAAATTATTCAATCAGAAGGATTTGGGTTCCTACGTCCTATCAACTATTCTCCAAGCTCAGAAGATATTTATATCTCAGCTTCGCAAATTCGTCGTTTCGATTTACGTAATGGAGACAAAGTTTCTGGTAAAGTACGACCTCCGAAAGAAAATGAACGCTATTTTGGATTATTACAAGTTGAAGCTGTAAACGGAGATGATCCAGATTCAGCAAAAGAGCGTGTGCATTTCCCTGCATTAACACCATTATACCCAGATCGCCAAATGAAGTTGGAAACGGAAACGAAAAAGTTGCCGACACGCATCATGGATTTAATCGCACCAGTTGGATTTGGACAACGTGGTTTAATTGTTGCGCCTCCAAAGGCTGGTAAAACAAGTCTGTTAAAAGAAATTGCACACAGTGTCACAACAAATCATCCGGAAGCGGAATTAATTGTACTTTTAATTGATGAGCGTCCAGAGGAAGTAACAGATATTGAACGTTCTGTTAAAGGTGACGTTGTAAGCTCTACTTTTGATGAAGTACCAGAAAATCATATTAAAGTAGCCGAGCTTGTATTAGAGCGTGCAATGCGTCTTGTGGAACATAAAAAAGACGTTGTCATTTTAATGGATAGTATTACCCGTTTAGCGCGTGCTTACAACCTTGTTATTCCGCCAAGTGGTAGAACGTTATCGGGTGGTATCGATCCGGCTGCCTTCCATAGACCGAAGCGCTTCTTCGGAGCTGCGCGTAATATTGAAGAAGGCGGTAGCTTAACAATTTTAGCAACAGCCCTTGTTGATACAGGGTCTCGTATGGACGATGTAATTTACGAGGAGTTTAAAGGAACTGGAAATATGGAACTTCACTTAGATCGCTCATTAGCTGAGCGTCGTATCTTCCCAGCGATTGATATTCGTCGCTCTGGTACGCGTAAAGAAAACCTATTAATTCCGAAAGAACATTTAGACAAATTATGGGGTATTCGTAAAACGATGCGTGATACGCCAGACTTTGTTGAAGGTTTCTTACGTAAACTTCGTCAAACAAAGACAAATGAAGAATTTTTACAAAACATTGTTGCAGACTCAAAAAGGTATGTAACAACTAAGTAAAGGGAAAAGATTGGGACTCGCTTATTTCGTAGTAAGCGAGTTTTTTATGATTTTTAAGGGAATATTAGAGAGAGTAATATATGGAAAAAATTATGTTTTTTTGAGATGAAAATCATATTTTGTGTTAGAGCTGGGCGAGTCACCTCCACTTTAAATTGCTATCCAGCTCCAGCGGCTAGAATGGTCGGTGGCTTCGCGTCTTCCTAGGAGGCAAAAAGCGCTTCAAGGTCGAGAGTTTGAAGTGTCCTGGATTCTAAACGAGCCGCTTGCGCTTTTAATTTTCAAAAGACAAAAACAGGTAGTTGCAAAATGGAGTTAGCCTTGTTATAATTTCATCATATGTGTTTCATCAATATAGTTGTGTAAGCAGCTGAAGATGAAAAACTCTGTTTCGAAAATGATTCAGGGCGGAAGGAGATGAAAAGAATGAAAGCAGGAATCCATCCAAATTACAATAAAGTTGTATTTATGGACACGAACACAGGCTTCAAATTCTTAAGCGGGTCTACTAAAGGCTCTAGCGAAACTGTTGAGTGGGAAGATGGTAACACTTATCCATTACTAAAAATTGAGATCAGTTCTGATTCTCACCCATTCTACACTGGACGTCAGAAGTTTGCTACTGCAGACGGACGTGTTGACCGCTTCAATAAGAAATACGGCATCAAGTAATAAAGAACATAAAACAGGCAAGTGTATGTATTCGCTTGTCTGTTTTTTTTGCAAAAATATTAAACCTTTACCCTACTTTGGATTAGGAAAGTAGATGAAAGGAGAGCTCAATGTACTTAATGAACCAAAATGGTTGGATTGAAGTGATTTGCGGGAGTATGTTTTCTGGAAAATCAGAAGAGCTCATCCGCCGTATACGCCGTACGCAATTTGCGAAACAAAATGCGATTGTATTTAAACCATGTATTGATAATCGTTATAGTGAAGAAGATGTTGTATCACATAATGGATTAAAGGTTAAAGCAGTTCCTGTTTCAGCTTCAAAGGATATATTTAACCATGTAACAGAAGAAATGGATGTTATTGCAATCGATGAGGTACAATTTTTTGATGGGGACATTGTGGAAGTGGTGCAAGTATTGGCAAATCGTGGCTATCGTGTCATTGTAGCTGGATTAGACCAAGATTTCCGTGGTCTACCATTTGGACAAGTTCCTCAGCTGATGGCGATTGCTGAACATGTAACTAAATTGCAGGCAGTTTGTTCTGCATGTGGATCTCCTGCAAGTCGTACGCAACGTTTAATCAATGGAGAACCAGCGGCATTTGATGATCCAATTATTTTAGTTGGGGCTTCAGAATCGTATGAACCACGTTGTCGTCATTGTCATGCAGTACCTACAAAACAAAGATAAATGAAACTCGCTATGTAGAGCGGGTTTTTTTCGAAAATAGATGAAGATTGGTGGCCAGCTCTTTGCACAGCTAAGAACTTTAGGCAGTCAGAGCCGAGCAAGCCGCTTGCGCTTTTAAATATAATTTGCGTTTTTTTGATTAAGTACCATATACTATTTGTATTAGATACTAGGATGTAGAGGTGAATGGTGTGTTAGATCGTTTGCAAGCTGTAGAAGATCGTTATGAGAAGTTAAATGAATTGTTAAGTGACCCAGAGGTTATTAGCGATACAAATAAGCTTCGTGAGTATTCAAAGGAACAATCTGATATGCAGGAAACGGTAGAGGTGTACCGTGAGTATAAAGATGTTCGTGAGCAATTACGAGATGCAAAAGCAATGTTAGAAGATAAGTTAGACGCTGATATGCGTGAAATGGTTAAGGAAGAAGTCTCTGAATTAGAAGGACAAGAGAAAACATTATCAGAACGTCTGAAAATTTTACTTGTTCCAAAAGACCCTAATGATGATAAAAACGTTATCGTTGAGGTTCGTGGTGCTGCTGGTGGTGACGAGGCAGCTTTATTTGCTGGTGATTTATATCGTATGTATAGCCGTTATGCTGAGGTGCAAGGTTGGAAAACTGAAATTATCGAAGCGAGCTATACAGAGTTAGGTGGATATAAAGAGATTATCTTTATGATTAACGGTAAAGGTGCTTTCGCGAAGCTGAAATTCGAGAATGGTGCTCACCGTGTACAACGTGTTCCTGAAACGGAATCTGGTGGACGTATTCATACATCTACAGCAACTGTAGCTGTATTACCAGAGGCAGAAGAAGTAGAAATTAATATTCATGAAAAAGATGTTCGTGTTGATACATTTGCTTCTAGTGGTCCTGGTGGACAGAGTGTTAATACAACGATGTCAGCGGTACGTTTAACACATTTACCGACTGGTGTAGTTGTATCTTGTCAGGATGAGAAATCACAGATCAAGAATAAAGAAAAAGCAATGAAAGTATTACGTGCACGTGTTTATGATAAATTCAGACAAGAAGCGCAAGCTGAGTACGATCAAAACCGTAAACAAGCTGTTGGTACGGGAGACCGTTCAGAGCGTATCCGTACGTATAACTTCCCGCAAAACCGTGTTACTGACCATCGAATCGGCTTAACGATTCAAAAGCTAGATCAAATCCTACAAGGTAAGTTAGATGATTTCATCAATGCCTTAGTGATGGAAGATCAGGCGCAAAAGATGGAGGCAGCTGAGTAATGCGTGTCTATGAAGCCCTGAAATGGGCTTCTTCTTTTTTACAAGAAAATGGACGAGATGAGAATGCGGGAGAAATTGTCCTTTGTCATGTATTAAAGACGAACAGAACAGGAATGCTCATGAATATGCGTGAAGAAATAACTGCGGAACAAGAGAAAAGTTTTGCAGAATTTATCCACAAGCATGTAGATGGTACTCCAATCCAATATATGCTCGGGTATGAAATGTTTTATGGCCGATCGTTCTTTGTAAATGAAGAGGTATTAATACCAAGGCCAGAAACGGAAGAGCTTATAGTGGGAGTCCTAGAGAGAATTGAGCGCCATTTCGGTAATGAGAAACTTCATGTAGCGGATATTGGTACAGGTAGTGGAGCGATTTCTATTACACTCGCTTTAGAAAATAAAAATCTTCACGTGTATACGGTAGATATTGCGCAAGAATCGATTGAAGTTGCAAAAGAAAATGCACAGGCTTTAGGAGCGGAAGTAACTTTCTATCACGGTGATTTACTGTCTCCGTTTTATGAAACTGGTCAGAAGTTAGATGTCGTTGTTTCAAATCCTCCGTATATACCGGAGGAAGATTGGCGTGGTCTTTCTACTGTTGTGAAAGAGCATGAGCCGAAAAGGGCGCTTGTTGGCGGTGAAGATGGACTAGATTTCTATCGTCGTTTTATGGAGGAATTGCCGAACGTATTAAAGAAAAAGGCGATTGTGGCGTTTGAAATTGGTGTAGGGCAAGGTGAAGATGTAAAGGCATTATTACAGCAAACTTTCCCGCACGCTCACGTTGAAGTTGTCTTTGATATTAATGGAAAAGATCGCATGGTATTTGCAGAGATGGAGTAAGGTTAAAACCTTACTCTATTTTTTTTGAAAAAATTTATATAGATTTTGAATTTAATAGTTTAGAAAGAAGTAACTCTGTCCACACTGTTTCTAGAGGGGACGGTGGAGGAAATGAAAAAACAAGCTATTGCTTATTTTCTTTTATTATTAATTGGTGCACAGTTACTTGTGCAGTTTGGATATATGAAAGCTGATGCAAAAGGGCCTGCTGTTATTCCGAAAGAGGCCGTTCGATTACGTATTTTAGCTAATAGTGATTCTGATAAAGATCAGGCATTAAAACGTAAAGTGCGTGATGAAGTGAAAGCGCAAATTGATGGATGGGTAGCGGATTTAACGTCATTTGAAGAAGCTCGAAAAGTAATTCAAAATCATATTCCTGAAATTGAAAAGACAGTAGCGAATACGCTGAAAAGAGAAGGGAGTAAAGAGAATTTCCAAGTGAAATTCGGTAAGAATGTGAAGTTTCCTACAAAGGTATATGGGAATTTTATTTACCCAGCGGGAGAATATGAAGCGGTACTTATTACAATTGGAAAAGGTGAAGGTGCAAACTGGTGGTGTGTATTATTTCCACCGATGTGTTTCTTAGATTTTTCGAGTGGTACAGCTGTAAGGAAAGAAGAGCATGTTGTGAAAGCTGAATCTCCTGAAGAAGAGCAGGTGAAACAATCAGATGAGGAAGTAGTGGATGTACCGGAGAAGAAAGAGGATAAGGTGAAAGAAACGAAAGTAGTAAAGCCGGAAAAAGCTGAAAAAGTAACAGCACCTGAGAAGAAAGTAGTGAAAAATGAAACGCAAGTAGAAGAACAGCCTGTAAAAAAAGTAGAAACAAAAACTGTGGAAAAAGTGGAGAAACCTGTGGAGAAAAAACAAGAAAAGCAAAATGAGTATGTAAAAGTAGAAGAGGAAGAAGAAAAACCAGAGGTTAAATTATTTATCGTCGAAGCTTTTACATCTTTATTCTCTAAGTAGTACTATTAGTAAATCCCTTCTCATATATAAAAAATGAGGAGGGATTTACTATGAAGAACGTGTATTTTGCTACGAAAGCAGATGTAGAAAGATTGCATTCTTTTTTCGGACAAGCTAATAAAAAAGATGATAAAATAAATGAGTTGTACGCACAATTTATGATTTTGGAAGAGGCGGGAGAAATACGAGCTGTAATTGGATATGAACAAAGTGAAGAAGATGCACTTATTCGTTCTTGTTTATTCACACCTAATGTGGATAAGCAGACTTTCTTATATTTTTTTGAAATGTTTTTGCAGTATATGAAAGAAAAAAATATTCGACAATTGTACTTACTCACAAACCATCCACAATCTGTGACAATCTTTCAGTTTTTTAACTTTGTCATTATAGAGAAAGAGAAAGTCCCAGAGGGAATTCGACAGTTAGAACACTTTTGTAAAAATATAAAAGAGCCAAATGCAATAATACTAAATTGTCAGCTATTCACAAAGTTATCCACGGACAAACAAGGTTTATCCACATTTTGTGGATAAACCTTGTTTGTCTTTTGGATAAATCTCATAGTAAACTAAAAATAGACAAGTATTTCATGGTAGAAAAGGACGTGGGAAAAAATGCATACAAATATGTGGGTTGTGGATAATGTTGTGGAAAGAAAAAAATATTATCCACAATTAAAAGAAGCAGCGAGATTATTAAGAGAAAATGAAGCGGTGGCATTCCCGACAGAAACGGTATATGGGTTAGGAGCAAACGCAATGGACGATGAAGCGATAGCGAAAATTTTTGCGGCGAAAGGGAGACCGAGTGATAATCCACTGATTGTCCACATAGGAACAAAATCTCAGTTAGATGGTATTGTAAGAGAAATTCCACCTGTTGCAGAAAAGTTAATGGAGCATTTTTGGCCAGGACCATTAACAATCATTTTACCGAGAAAAGAAGGGATTTCAGAGCGGGTTACGGCGGGACTTAATACGGTCGGAGTAAGGATGCCAGATCATCCAGTAGCGCTCGCTCTTATTGAAGAAGCAAACGTGCCTGTTGCAGCACCGAGTGCGAATCGTTCTGGACGCCCAAGTCCAACATTAGCTTCTCATGTGTATGAAGATTTAAACGGGAAAATTGCTGGTATCGTTGATGGTGGGGCGACAGGAGTAGGCGTTGAATCAACTGTAATTGATTGTACGAGCGAAGTTCCGACGATTCTACGTCCTGGTGGGATTACGAAGGAACAATTGGAAGCAGTAATAGGAAATGTTTCTTTAGATCCAGCTTTAAAGGATGAGAAAGAAAAACCGAAATCGCCTGGAATGAAATATACACATTATGCACCGAAAGCGCCACTTAGTATTGTTGAAGGATCCCGTGAGTTTATTCAGTGTATTGTGGATGAGAAAAAGAAAGAAGGGTTTAAAGTAGGTGTATTAACGACCGAAGAGTATCAACATGTATATAGTGCTGATGTTGTATTATCTTGTGGTATGAGAAGTGATTTAGCTAGCGTTGCGACTAAATTATATGATGTGCTTAGAACATTTGATGCAAGTGAAGTAGATGTTATCTTTAGTGAATCATTCCCGAATGAAGGAATAGGAAATGCAATTATGAATCGTTTAACAAAAGCGGCGGGACATCATATTATCACTGAATGATAATGTACCTTTAGCAAACAGAATATTTCTCCTCGGATAAGCATATTGTGAAGTAGCACGTCCGAGGGGGGACATGAATGACACTTGAACAGCTAATACCTTTAATAATTATGGCATTCGCCCTAGGGATGGATGCATTTTCAGTGAGCCTCGGTATGGGGATGGTAACATTAAAGTTAAGACAAATCCTTTATATCGGTATGACGATTGGGATATTTCATATTATTATGCCGTTTATCGGAATGGTACTAGGACGTTTTCTATCAGAGAAGTATGGGGATGTCGCGAATTTTGCAGGAGCTATTTTATTAATTGGGCTAGGGTTCTATATTGTATATTCGTCTATTTTAGAAGGTGAAGAGACTAGAACTGCTCCAATTGGAATTAGTTTATTTGTATTTGCATTCGGTGTCAGTATAGATAGTTTTTCAGTAGGTCTTAGTCTTGGAATTTATGGGGCGCAGACGATTATTACGATATTACTGTTTGGATTTGTAAGCATGTTATTAGCATGGATTGGCTTATTAATTGGTAGACATGCGAAAGCTATGCTTGGTACATATGGTGAAATAGTAGGTGGTATCATTCTGGTTGGATTTGGATTATATATCCTTTTTTCCTATATAATTTTATGTAGGAGGGAATTATGAACAAGTTATTGGGATGGTATGTTAAGTTTTTAACCTTCTTTCCTCGATGGCTAAGAAGACTTATAATTTGGGGTATTATTTTGCAAATTTCGATGTTAGGTTGGATTAAATTAATTCGTGAATGGTAAGATGATTCCTTTCTGTGCATAGTTTTGTTTGTACTATATTGATCGCACTAAAAAATCGCAAATATAGAAAGGATGAGATGAATGACGAGATTGAAGCAAGTTTTTGGTATTATTATTAGTTTTTTTGTTTTTTGGTTTAGTATGCTCGGTGTACAAATGTTTGCTGAGTTTTTAGATATTGAGTCATTGAAGTTTGTTGCAGGAAAGACGGAAGCGGCGCGTGCTTTTTATTCTCCGTATCCGTTTTTAATTGTTTTTCTTATTACATTGCTTTCCCTATACTTCTTAGTAATTAAGCTTGGGAAACCGAAAAAAGAGAAATTACCTGCATTAGAGGAGAAGAACGAAGAATTACAGTGAAAAAATCCCCCGCTAAAAAGCGGGGGATTTTATATTTGGGTGATGGAAGTGAACGAGTCGCTTCTGCTTCAGGTGATATCGAGTTCCAGTGGCTAGAATGGTCGGTGGCTTCGCGTCTTCCTACGAGGCAAAAAGCGCCTCTACGTCAGAAACTCCATCCCCTCCCATTCTGGGCGAGCCGCTTCCACTTTTAAACAGGCCTCACCAATTCAAATTGTTCTCCTAGTTTTGCGTAGTTGTGTCCTGCTAGGCGGCTTATTGGTTTTAGTCCTTCTGCATGAATGCGGCCATTTTCGTATAGGTGTTCTGCGACGTGGAAACGAACGACGCGTCCGATTAGTAGATCGCAAGCTGGTGAGTCTTCTGTTCCACCAAGAGGAATTGCGCGTTCTAGTACGCATTCCATTCGAATATTTGCTTCTTTCACACCTGGAACGGAGATGACATCACTTTCAATTGGCGTTAGTTTCGCTAGTTCAATTTCACTCTCATTTGGCGGGAGGTTAGCTGCTGTTTCGTTAATTGCTTCTACGTAAGATTCATCAGAAATATGTACGACAAATTCGCCCTTTTCGATTGCGTTTCGAGAAGTATCTTTCGGTGTTCCTGCTTTTCGTTGTACAGAAACTGAGATAAGTGGTGGATTAGCAGCGACAATATTGAAATAACTATATGGTGCGCCGTTTAATACGCCGTCTTTTGTTACAGAAGTAACGAAAGCGACAGGGCGTGGAATGATACTTCCTGTAAGTAATTTGTAATTATCTTTTTCAGTTTGCTCGTTTGGATTAATGGATAACATGCTTGTAATCCCCTTTCTAAATATGAATACTTACTGTTTGTTTACAAGATATCAGTTGGAAACTCCTGCTGGAAAAATATTTTTTTAGCTTTTTTGTGAATGAGACAAAAAAGAATGTATACGTTGATAAGAATTAGTATTGCTATTTTGATGCAACAAAATATGTTTGTCATTCATATGCCAAATCAGGATTTAACTTATAAATGACAAACGATTACAGAATGAAGATAAAGTGGAAGCTTAATCTGTGGAGCTAATTAAGAGAATGGTGGCAAAAAAAGTGTAGGGCGTGATTCTTTAATTTCATTTTCGGCATTTTTTTTAGCAGTTTGTCCTACTTGCCTTGTATTTTGTCCGCCTTTTTTAGCAATTTGCCCACCTTGATTGGCATTTGTTCCTGCATTTCCACTAATCTGTCCATTTCTATCCGCTGTTATTGTAAATCCAGCTTTCCCACCCTGGTTTGCAAGGTTATTATTATTGTTGTTGTAAATATTGACGTGGATGTGGATTTCAATTGGAAGATCATCTTTGCTGAGTTTAAAGGAGGAGGTTGTTTCTGTTTTTTCTGTGTTATTGTTGTTTTGTTTTTGAGAACGCCGGTTCGCCATAACAATGATCTCTCCTATCTGTCGTTGTGCTCAGCTTAAATATCATTTTCAGTTGCTGCTGAATCATTTTCATCAGTGTCTTGCTCGCTGTCGGCAACACCAGCCTCAAATTCGCTTTTCTTGATTATGTTCTCACTGTCTTCTCTAGCAACTTGTCCCATTTGATTTGCATTCTGTCCGCCTTTTTTAGCGATTTGTCCACCTTGACTTACGTTTGTTCCACCTTTTCCACTAATTTGTCCACCACCAGACGCTGTTAATTCAAGACCTGCTTGTCCACCTTGATTTGCAAGGTTATTATTGTTTTTATTTTTATTTTTGTTTTTAGCTTTCGCCTTCACTTTACTCTCATTTTCATTTTCGTTAGTTGGATCCATATCCTCTTCTAAATTTTTTATATCATGCTTTTTCATAAGGATTTTCCCTCCTATTATATTTAATACTAGTAGCATATGTTTGATTTCTAAATGTGATTGGGGGGTGATCCTATAGAGTAGTAGAAAGATTATATGCCCTCTATGATGGAGTGTTTACGGATCTTGTAAATGATTATTGTTAGAAAATTATTCAATAGAATGGAACTTGAAAATCTATTAAAAGGGAAAAGGGAGTTAATAATTTATTGTTAAGTCCATAAAAATAAAATACCCCAAGTTTTTACTTGGGGTATGAATACTTTTATGAACTTGTATATTAAAAACTCGTTAAGTTAATTGTAAGTTCAATCATTATTTAAAGTAAAACGTAAGCACCAGGCCCGATTAACGCTACACCAACAGCAACGGCGATTAAAATTAAATTATATTCAAATCCGTCTTGTGTTACCCAGTAACCATTTTTTCCGTGAACAGTGAAGATTGCCATTAACATTGTTCCGACGATAAATAATGAACCAATTACAGTGAAAATACCTGATGCAAATAAGAAACCACCAAGTAATTCAGTCGCGCCAGCCATAAATGCCATAAATACACCAGGACGTAGGCCGATTGACTCCATCCAACCACCAGTTCCTTTTAAGCCGTAACCACCGAACCAACCAAATAATTTTTGAGCACCATGACCCATGAATGTAATTCCTATAATAAGACGAATAATAAGAAGACCGATATCCATCATTCTAAAAACCTCCTAAAAGTTATTAACTTACCTTATGTAAGTAATAATAAAATAGTTACTTACTTTAGTCAAGCGGATTTAGAAAAAAGTTTTAAATAAATTTTACAAATTAACAACAAAAAGCAAAATGTAGTAAAGACCTCTAGACAAGTTGGGTAAAAAAAGAGAAAATATAAGTAGAAGTTAACTTCTTATTGTTATTCAGACAATCAGAATTGACTGGAATTTTGTGAGGCGCTACAATAAGAGTCTATTAGTAATGACATAATTTATTTCGAAAGCGTTTTTACAGTATAACATTCGAAGTATGAAGTCTTACGTGTATTTCGATCTTGAATAGAGATTGCCCTATAAACTTTTAGGTAAATTATAAGGAGGACTATCCTATGTTTAAAAAATTATTCGGTTTTGGTTCAAAAACAAATGAAGAAACAATCGTAGCTCCATTAACTGGAGCAGTGAAAAATATTGAAGAAGTACCAGATCCAGTATTCGCTGGTCGTATGATGGGTGAAGGTGTTGCAATCGATCCTACTGAAGGTGTAGTTGTATCTCCAGTTGATGGTGAAATCGTACAATTATTCCACACGAAACATGCTATTGGAATTAAAGCGAAAAACGGTACAGAAATTTTAATCCACGTTGGATTAGAAACTGTAAAAATGGAAGGTGAAGGTTTCGAAGCTCACGTTTCTGAAGGACAAGCTGTAAAAGCTGGAGATAAATTAATCTCATTCGACTTAGAATTAATTCGTGAAAAAGCGAAAAGCACAATTACTCCAATCGTTATTACAAACACAGATGCAGCTGAGTCTATTAAGACAACTGTAGGTGTAACAGCTACAAAAGGTTCAACAGAAGTAATGAAAGTTACAATGAAATAATTATTGTATAAGAGGAATCTGTTTCGTATGAAATGGATTCCTTATTTTGTTTTGTAGTGTGTTCATCATGTATGGTAAAATACCTTGGGCACTTGGAAATAGGGTTTCACATATATGTGGATAAGGCGCATTTTTCTTAGAAAAAATATAAGAGAAATGCGCCTTTCGTATATTCACATTTCTTTTGTTCTATTCTAATGTACGCTATGATAAATGGTAGAAAACAGAAAAAAGGGGTGGGTTTAGATGAAACGAGTGTTATTTGTTTGCACTGGAAATACATGCCGTAGTCCGATGGCTGAGGCTTTGCTTCGTCATTACGGAGAAGGTAAATTTGAAGTGCAATCTGCTGGTGTTTTCGCCTATCCTGGAAGCGATGCGTCGGTACATGCAAAAGAAGCTTTAGCTGAAAAAGGAATTGCAATCGATCATGCCGCGCAGCAGGTAAATGAAACTTTGGTTGATTGGGCGGATATTGTAGTAACAATGACGGAAAACCATAAGCAAATTGTACTTGGGCATTATCCGAGTGTTGAAAAGAAATTGGATACATTATATGGATTAACTGAGGGTATAAGTAAGGATATTTCAGATCCATTTGGCGGATCGCTTTCTATTTATAAAGAAACGCTAGAAGAGATGGAAAAACTTGTACAAACTTTCCTGAAAAAACATTCAGAAGGTTGATGTTTCGTGTATAATACGATATTGGAGATCACTTCGTTCCATTAAGGGAGCGAGTGCGAAATGAAGATAATTGATTGAAACTTTGGAGGGGTAAAAATGAAAGTAGTAGTAGCATCTGATCACGGCGGTATGAATATCCGTAAAGAACTTGTAAGTTTATTAGAAGAATTAAATATTGAATATATTGATTTAGGTTGTGAATGTGAAGCTGGTTCTGTTGATTACCCTGATTTTGCGTTTCCAGCAGCAGAAATGGTCGCAAATGGTGAAGTAGATCGTGGTATTTTAGTTTGCGGGACAGGCATCGGCATGTCAATCGCGGCAAACAAAGTAAACGGTATTCGTTGTGCGTTAGTTCATGATACTTTTAGTGCGAAAGCGACGAGAGAGCATAATGACACTAACATGCTAGCAATGGGCGAGCGTGTAATTGGGGCTGGTCTAGCGCGTGATATCGCAAAAATTTGGTTAACAACTGACTATGAAGGTGGCCGTCACGAAAACCGCGTAGGAAAAATTAAAACGTACGAAACAAAGTAATAGATTCTAACTATAAGTAGTATGAAATATAATTTGGTGAACCAACCTGTGAAAGGAAGAGGCGTAATGACAGAAATCGTAAAGGTAAGAGAACAGCTACAAATATCGCTTTCTGATTTCCAAGAACAAGCCACGCTGCAAAGTGGTCAAATTTTTGTAGTGGGGTGTAGCACGAGCGAAGTGCTAGGTGAAAGAATTGGAACATCAGGAACGATGGAAGTGGCAGAGGCGATTTTTTCTGAATTAAAGCAATTTCAAGAGGGAACAGGTATTGAATTGGCGTTTCAATGTTGTGAGCATTTAAATCGTGCTTTAGTAGTTGAGAGAGATGTAGCGATGAAATATCAGTTTGAAATTGTAACAGTTACGCCTGTTAGATCAGCAGGTGGTGCATTAGCGACGTATGCGTATCACAATTTTAAAGATCCGGTAGTAATTGAGTTTATTAAAGCAGATGCAGGAATGGATATCGGCGATACATTTATCGGTATGCATTTAAAACATGTAGCTGTTCCGGTTCGTACAAGTGTGAAGGAAATAGGAAGTGCGCATGTAACGATGGCGAAAACACGTGGAAAACTAATAGGTGGAGCACGTGCTGTTTATGCGGCAAATGAAGAAGCTATTCCTTGCCGTTAAACGTGAAAAATTATAAAGTCGCATAATAGCTTTATATCGAAAGATAAAAGGTATGTAGTCTGACTTTATAATAGAAGAAAGAAAAGACCGATTTCGGTCTTTTTTTTCTTTTATGATATAGAAAGTCATGTTAGAATGTAGTTGAAAACATGAAGGTTCGAAAGAATTACAACCTGAATTTTCGTTTTTTCTGAATAAATGAGAAAAAACTATTGGGAATCGATGTAATTCGTTCAGAAAAGGGGGATTTTGGTGGATCATTTAAAACGTCAAGATGAAAAGGTATTTGCTGCAATTGAGGCAGAACTAGGAAGACAGCGTTCAAAGATTGAGTTAATTGCTTCGGAAAACTTCGTAAGTGAAGCAGTAATGGAGGCGCAAGGTTCTGTTTTAACGAATAAGTATGCTGAAGGATATCCTGGAAAACGTTACTATGGTGGCTGTGAGCACGTAGACGTAGTGGAAGATATCGCACGTGATCGCGCGAAAGAAATTTTTGGTGCAGAGCATGTAAATGTTCAACCACATTCTGGTGCACAAGCGAACATGGCAGTATACTTCACAATTTTAGAGCAAGGCGATACAGTACTTGGTATGAATTTATCTCATGGTGGTCACTTAACACACGGAAGCCCTGTTAACTTCAGTGGAGTACAATATAATTTCGTAGAATATGGCGTGGATGCTGAATCTCACCGTATTAATTACGATGATGTATTAGCAAAAGCGAAAGAACATAAACCAAAATTAATCGTTGCAGGTGCAAGTGCATATCCTCGTGTTATCGATTTCAAACGATTCCGTGAGATTGCAGATGAAGTGGGTGCATACTTTATGGTTGATATGGCACATATCGCTGGTTTAGTAGCTGCTGGTTTACATCCAAACCCAGTACCACATGCACATTTCGTTACAACGACAACACATAAAACATTACGTGGTCCACGTGGTGGTATGATTTTATGTGAAGAGCAATTTGCAAAACAAATTGATAAATCAATCTTCCCTGGTATCCAAGGTGGTCCACTTATGCACGTAATTGCTGCAAAAGCTGTTGCGTTTGGTGAGACACTACAAGATGAGTTTAAAACATATGCACAAAATATCATTAATAATGCGAACCGCTTAGCTGAAGGTCTTCAAAAAGAAGGACTTACACTTGTTTCTGGTGGAACAGACAATCACTTAATCTTGATTGATGTTCGTAGCTTAGAAATCACAGGTAAAGTAGCAGAGCACGTATTAGATGAAGTTGGTATTACAGTGAACAAAAATACAATTCCATTTGAAACAGCAAGCCCATTTGTAACAAGCGGCGTGCGTATCGGTACGGCAGCTGTAACATCTCGTGGTTTCGGCTTAGAAGAAATGGATGAAATTGCAGCACTTATTGCTTATACATTAAAAAATCATGAGAATGAAGTTGCATTAGAAGAAGCGCGTAAACGTGTAGAAGCGTTAACGAGCAAATTCCCAATGTATACAAATCTATAATAGATTGAAAAAGACTGCTGAAACGTAATTGTTTTAGTAGTCTTTTTTTGGGACATATATTGTTTTTAAAGTATGTATACAAATGATGAATAAATTTTGGCGATATAATGAAGGATACACCTCCCATAATTGGTAAAGATACTAGATAGATTCATCACAAAATCATGATTTTGCCAAATTTGCCCTTGAATATTAGTAGCGTTTTCTTTACAATCGTAAATAGTGTAAAAAAGCGTGTAAACGCATGAATATCATCTAAAGGAGAGATTCACATGGGAAAACTGTATGTATTTGATCACCCGTTAATTCAACATAAGATTACATATATTCGCGATAAGAATACAGGTACGAAAGATTTTCGTGAATTAGTGGACGAAGTAGCAAGCTTAATGGCTTTCGAAATTACTCGCGACCTTCCACTTAAAGACATTGAAATTGAAACGCCTGTAAGCAAAGCGACAACAAAAGTGATCGCTGGTAAAAAACTTGGTTTAATTCCGATTTTACGTGCAGGTTTAGGAATGGTTGATGGAATTCTGAAATTAATTCCAGCAGCAAAAGTAGGACACGTTGGTTTATACCGTGATCCTAAAACATTGCAACCGGTAGAATACTATGTGAAACTTCCAACGGATGTAGAAGAGCGTGACTTTATCGTACTAGATCCAATGCTAGCAACAGGTGGTTCTGCAGCTGAAGCAATTAATTCTCTGAAAAAGCGCGGTGCAAAGCAAATTAAATTAATGTGTATCGTAGCTGCTCCAGAAGGAGTAAAAGTAGTACAAGAAGAGCATCCTGATGTTGATATTTATGTAGCAGCATTAGATGAGAAGCTAAATGACCATGGTTATGTAGTTCCAGGTCTTGGTGATGCTGGTGACCGTTTATTCGGAACGAAGTAAGACAACAGACGAGAGGGGAGTCCCCACTCGTCTTTTTTTTCGCCCTGAGAGTGCGGGGGAGGGGGAGATAAATATACAGGGTCTATACAACATAAGTTGCATACACATCACATATAATATAGAAGTCTTACGTCTTGGGAACACTATATTATGGAAGGAAAGCGCTATATCTTAAAAATATAATAGTGACAAACTTGTGAACATTTTCTTCTATTATAAAGAGAAAACTGTTAGAAATTGCATATCTCTAACCAGTATTTAGAAGGGGAACGTTTTCATTTTTGGGAGGAAATGACTAATACTCAAATTTTTTGATTTTTTACGATTTCTCGTTGACACTGTTAATACCCTATTGTATGCTAACAACGGGGATAGATGGTAGGGCTTTCAGTGACAAAAATGCATCTATTCCGTGACGAAAATGTAAACTTTTTATTTTGTATAGAATTTATGCAGAAAAATGAGTTATTATTAACACATCGTGAATGAGGGTTACATATTGGAGGGATGAATCCTTGCAAAAAAACGATCGCAGCCATATAAAAGCATATGCTTTAATGTCAGGAATTCTTGCTCAGTTAGTCGGTTCTATTCTTATTGGAATCTTTGGTGGGCAATGGATTGATAATAAGGTTGGAACGTTTCCATTGTTTCTTATTATAGGGTTATTACTCGGTTTAGGAACAGGGATATACGCAATGATTCGACTCATTCGACATTACTATTCGGGAGAGCAATGATGATAGACGTACATGGACTTGTCCAAAGACAAAAGAAATATATGTACTACTTGCTTGCGCTTCTAGTGCTAGGATGGGGATTTACCTCTTACAAGGATGTATTTCTTGGACTGATTATCGGAACGATTTTCAGTTTTCTTAGTTTGCGCATCATTGCACGTAGAACAGACAAGCTATTAGATCGCGTAACAAATGGAGAAAACGTGAAGTTTAAGGCGACAGCGGTAAGTACATATTCAAGATTTGCCACGATTGGGTTATTAATTTTATTTGCAGCCAAATATCAAGAGCTAATTGCGATGTGGGGCCTAGGTGTAGGATTGCTGACAGGATACCTTGTCATGATCATAGATTTTCTTTATTTAGAGTATAAGAGCAGGGAAGAGAGGTGAATTACTAGTGGAACACGGTAAATTAGTTGAATTTCTAGGTTTAACGTTCGATTTGTCATCAGTTATGATGGTTACTGTAGCAGCAGTTATTGTTTTCTTAATCGCTGTTATCGGAACTCGCAGTTTAGCCCTTCGCCCAACCGGGATGCAAAACTTCATGGAATGGGTGTTTGACTTCGTGAAAGGGATTATCAATAGTACGATGGACTGGAAAACAGGTGGACGTTTCTTAACGCTTGGCGTTACGCTTATCATGTTTATCATCGTATCGAACTTCCTTGGTTTACCATTCATGTATTCAACAGTTGAGGCTGGCGAACATATTGCATGGTGGAGATCACCAACGTCTGATCCAGCAGTTACATTAACATTAGCCGTGATGGTAGTTACCCTCACCCATTATTATGGAATTAAGATGAAGGGTACGAAAGAATATGTTAAAGGTTATTTCCAACCAATGAAATTCTTATTCCCATTAAAGGTTATTGAGGAGTTTGCTAACACATTAACGTTAGGTCTTCGTTTATTCGGTAACATTTATGCAGGTGAGATCTTATTAGGATTACTTGCTAAGTTAGGCGGGGCATCATTCCTTGGAGCATTAGGTGCGCTTGTACCAATGTTAGCATGGATGGGATTCAGCGTATTCGTTGGATCGATCCAGTCATTTATTTTCGTTATGTTAACGATGGTTTATATGGCTCATAAAGTAAGCCATGACCATTAATATAATTTAAGTAAGAAAAAATTTATTTTTTTATAATACAAAGGAGGACAAATTAAATGAGTTTAGGTGTAATCGCAGCTGCAATTGCAATTGGTTTATCAGCATTAGGTGCAGGTATTGGTAACGGTCTTATCGTATCACGTACAATCGAAGGTGTTGCTCGTCAACCAGAATTAAAAGGCGCACTTCAAACAATTATGTTCATCGGGGTTGCTTTAGTTGAGGCACTTCCAATCATCGGTGTAGTTATTGCTTTCATCGTAATGAACAAATAAGGGAGACTCCCCTTACATAGATGGCGAAGAGTGTTTTTTGAACTTTCTTCGCCATTGCTTTATGAACGAAACGTATGTCTTTTTTTTTCATATGATCAATTTAGATATTTTGAAGGGAGTGAATCCTTGTGCCAACTTTATTATTAGGGGCTGCCATTCCATTTGGAACGATTGCTTATACATTGTTCATTTTCTTACTTCTATTAGTAATGCTACGCAAATTTGCGTGGGGTCCTTTAATGGGAATTATGAAAGAACGTGAAGAGCATGTTACTAGTGAAATCGACGCTGCAGAAAGAAGTAACGCTGAAGCGAAGAAATTAGTAGAAGAACAACGTGAAATGTTAAAACAATCGCGTGTTGAAGCACAAGAGTTAATCGAAAGAGCGAAAAAACAAGCTGTAGATCAAAAAGATGTTATTGTTGCTGCTGCGAAAGAAGAAGCAGAATCAATTAAAGCATCTGCTGTACAAGAAATTCAACGCGAAAAAGAGCAAGCGATTGCTGCTTTACAAGAACAAGTCGCTTCTTTATCTGTTCAAATTGCTTCTAAAGTAATTGAAAAAGAGTTAAAAGAAGAAGATCAAGTGAAGTTAATTCGCGATTATATTAAAGAAGTAGGAGAAGCGCGATGAGCAATGGGATTGTAGCAAAACGTTATGCTGTCGCTCTTTTTAAAATTGCAAAAGAAAAACACGTATTAGAAATGTTTGAAGAGGAATTACGCCTTGTACAAAACGTTTATGTAAAGAACGGAGAACTACATAGCTTTTTAACGCAACCGAACATTTCAAAAGAGCAGAAGAAAACGTTTCTTGCAAACGTATTCGGATCTGTTTCTGAATCTATTTTAAATACGTTATATATTTTAATTGATAACAAGCGTATTGAAATCTTACCTGAAATTGCAGATGAATATGTTGTTCTTGCTAATGAAGAACGTAACGTAGCGGATGCAACTGTATATTCTACTCGTCTTCTATCAGAAGAAGAGAAGCTTAACGTTGCTGAAGCATTTGCAAAGAGAACGGGAAAAGACGCAATTCGCGTGAAAAATGTTGTAGATGAAGATTTACTAGGCGGTATTAAAGTACGTATTGGAAATCGCATTTACGATGGAAGTTTACAAGGAAAATTAGCACGTATTCAACGTGAATTAATGAAGAATAGATAGGGGTGAAGCACATGAGCATCAGAGCTGAAGAAATTAGCGCACTGATAAAGCAACAAATCGAGAACTATCAGTCTGAAATCGAAGTTAGTGATGTTGGTACAGTTATCCAAGTTGGTGACGGTATCGCGCGTGCTCATGGTCTTGATAACGTTATGGCTGGTGAACTTGTAGAGTTCTCTAACGGCGTTATGGGGCTAGCACAAAACTTAGAAGAAAACAACGTAGGTATCATTATTTTAGGACCTTACACAGAAATCCGTGAAGGTGACGAAGTTCGTCGTACTGGTCGCATCATGCAAGTACCAGTAGGGAAAGAACTAATCGGTCGTGTTGTAAACCCATTAGGTCAACCAGTTGATGGTTTAGGCCCAATCAATACAACAAACACTCGTCCAATCGAAAGTCCAGCACCAGGTGTAATGGATCGTAAATCTGTTCATGAGCCACTTCAAACAGGTATTAAAGCGATCGATGCTCTTGTACCAATTGGCCGTGGTCAACGTGAGTTAATCATCGGTGACCGTCAAACAGGTAAAACAGCAGTTGCACTTGATACAATCATTAACCAAAAAGATGAAGATATGATTTGTATCTATGTAGCTATCGGACAAAAAGAATCAACTGTACGTAACGTAGTAGAAACACTACGTAAGCACGGTGCATTAGATTACACAATCGTTGTAACTGCATCAGCTTCTCAACCAGCTCCATTATTATACCTAGCTGCTTACGCTGGTGTAACAATGGGTGAAGAGTTCATGTACAATGGTAAACACGTATTAGTAGTATATGATGACTTATCAAAACAAGCAGCGGCTTACCGTGAGCTTTCATTACTATTACGTCGTCCTCCAGGTCGTGAAGCTTATCCAGGGGATGTATTCTACTTACATTCTCGCTTATTAGAGCGTGCAGCAAAATTAAGTGATGCAAGAGGCGGCGGTTCTTTAACTGCACTACCTTTCATCGAAACACAAGCAGGGGACGTATCAGCTTACATCCCAACAAACGTAATTTCTATTACGGACGGACAGATCTTCTTACAATCTGACTTATTCTTCTCTGGCGTACGTCCAGCGATCGATGCGGGTACTTCAGTATCTCGTGTTGGTGGATCTGCTCAGATTAAAGCGATGAGTAAAGTATCAGGTACACTTCGTCTTGACCTTGCATCTTACCGTGAGTTAGAAGCGTTCGCTCAGTTCGGTTCTGACCTTGATAAAGCAACACAAGCGAAATTAAACCGTGGTGCTCGTACAGTTGAGGTATTAAAACAAGGATTACACAAACCGTTACGTGTAGAGAAACAAGTTATCATTCTTTACGCTTTAACACGTGGATTCCTAGATGATATCCCAGTAGTAGATATCACTCGTTTCGAAGAAGAATTCCATGCTTGGTTAGATTCTAATGCTACTGACTTATTAGAAGAAATCCGCACAACTAAGAAACTTGCGGATGACGACAAATTTGCAGCAGCAATTAACGGATTTAAAAAAGTATTCGTAGCTTCTGAATAATAAATAAAAGTGAAGCCGATTGTGGCTTAGCTAGATCATATAAAAGGCATCTCAAGATTTGAGATTGCTGACGGTTATGTAAAGGAAAAGAGTAGGTGCACCTATTCTTTTCCTTCAATCATGAGCAAGAATATCTTGCAACGTAGATTAGGAAGAGGATTCTTACTAATCGTGCCAACTTCTGGAAAAAAGGTGGTGAAAACCTGTGGCATCTTTACGCGATATAAAAGCGAAGATTACCTCGACAAAGAAAACGAGCCAAATTACGAAAGCGATGGAGATGGTATCTGCATCTAAGTTAAACCGTGCAGAGCAAAATGCTAAATCTTTCGTTCCGTATATGGAAAAGATTCAAGAAGTAGTAGCGAACATTGCGCAAGGAAGTAAAGGGATTAATCACCCAATGCTAAATGCGCGTCCTGTAAAGCGTACAGGATACATCGTTATTACATCTGATCGCGGACTAGCAGGTGGTTATAACAGTAACGTATTACGTACAGTAAGTAACGTAATTCGTGAACGTCATAATATGGATTCAAACCAATATTCAATTATTGTGCTTGGACGACTAGGACGTGATTATTTAAAACGTCGCGGCTTTAACATCATTGATGAAGTAGTTGGATTATCTGACCACCCATCATTTACTGATATTAAAGATCTTGCTTCTCGAGCAATTGCGATGTTTGCAGATGGTGCTTATGATGAGCTGTATATTTACTACAACCATTACGTAAGTAAAATTTCACAAGAAGTAACGGAAAATAAAATTTTACCGCTTACTGATGTGGCGTCTGACAAACCGACGACAGCTTATGAATTCGAACCTTCTGAAGAAGAAATTTTAAAAGTATTATTGCCACAATACGCAGAAAGCTTAGTGTACGGTGCATTACTAGACGGTAAAGCAAGTGAACACGCAGCGCGTATGACAGCAATGAAGAGTGCTACAGACAACGCAATGGAAGTTATCGATTCACTTACACTTTCATTCAACCGTGCGCGTCAAGCAGCGATTACGCAAGAGATTACGGAAATCGTTGGTGGAGCAGCAGCGTTAGAATAGTATTAAAAAGCGTAGGCGGTTCGTTCAGAATGAGAGGGGGATGGAGCTTTTGACGTAGAGGCGATTTGTGCCTCGCAGGAAAAAGCGAAGCCACCGAACATTCTAACCGCCGGAGCTAGATTCAATAAAAGGTGGAAGCGGCTCTGTCAAAAGAGTCGCATAAGCTATAAACTAATAAAAAATTAAAAGCCGACTTCTCTTAGAAAGTTGGCTAATTAAAAGAAAGCTAGGAGGGAACCCGATGAATAAAGGGCGCGTTACGCAAATCATGGGTCCGGTTGTAGACGTTAAGTTTGATGGCGGAAAGCTACCAGAAATCTACAACGCCCTTACGGTAAAACAAAGCAACGAAAACGGAGCAAGCATTAACTTAACATTTGAAGTTGCACTTCATTTAGGTGATGACACAGTTCGTACAGTTGCAATGTCTTCCACAGATGGACTTGTTCGTGGCACAGAAGTAGAAGATACTGGTAAAGCAATCTCTGTACCAGTTGGTGATGCAACACTTGGTCGTGTATTTAACGTATTAGGTGATGCAATTGACTTAGATGGTGAACTTCCTGCGGATGTACACCGTGATCCAATTCACCGTCAAGCACCTGCATTCGAAGAATTATCTACTAAAGTAGAAATTCTTGAAACTGGTATTAAAGTAGTAGACTTACTTGCTCCTTACATTAAGGGTGGTAAGATCGGTCTATTCGGTGGTGCCGGTGTAGGTAAAACAGTATTAATTCAGGAATTAATCAATAACATCGCACAAGAGCATGGTGGTATCTCTGTATTCGCTGGTGTAGGTGAGCGTACTCGTGAGGGTAATGACTTATACCATGAAATGAGCGATTCTGGCGTAATCAAGAAAACTGCGATGGTATTCGGACAAATGAATGAGCCACCTGGAGCACGTCAACGTGTTGCATTAACAGGTTTAACAATGGCTGAGCATTTCCGTGATGAGCAAGGACAAGACGTACTATTGTTCATCGATAACATCTTCCGTTTCACGCAAGCAGGTTCTGAAGTATCTGCCCTTCTTGGTCGTATGCCATCTGCGGTAGGTTACCAACCAACACTTGCAACAGAAATGGGTCAATTACAAGAGCGTATTACATCTACAAATAAAGGATCTATCACGTCTATCCAAGCGGTATATGTACCAGCCGATGACTATACGGATCCAGCACCAGCTACAACGTTCGCTCACTTAGATGCAACAACAAACTTAGAGCGTCGTTTAACACAAATGGGTATTTACCCAGCCGTAGATCCATTAGCATCTACATCTCGTGCACTTTCTCCAGAAATCGTAGGAGAAGAGCATTATGAAGTAGCTCGTCAAGTACAGCAAACTTTACAGCGTTATAAAGAGCTTCAAGATATCATCGCTATCTTAGGTATGGATGAGTTATCTGAAGAAGATAAGTTAGTTGTACATCGTGCTCGTCGTATTCAATTCTTCTTATCTCAAAACTTCCACGTAGCTGAGCAGTTTACAGGTCAAAAAGGTTCTTATGTACCTGTAAAAAATACAGTTAGTGGCTTCAAAGAAATTCTAGAAGGAAAATATGATGACCTTCCAGAAGATGCATTCCGCTTAGTAGGTAGCATTGAAGAAGTTATTGAAAACGCGAAGAAAATGATGGCGTAAGGCCTTAGGAGGGACGAATTATGAAGACATTTCCAGTCAGTATTGTAACTCCTGATGGACCGGTTTACGAAAAAGAAGTAGAAATGGTAAGCGTAAAAGCAGAGAGTGGGGAAATGGGGATCTTACCAGGTCACATTCCAACTGTTGCACCATTAAAAATTAGTGCGGTTCGTCTGAAAAATGGTGGGCACACTGATTATGTAGCAGTAAGCGGTGGCTTTATCGAAGTTCGTCCAGATAAAGTAACTATATTATCATCATCTGCTGAAGAAGCAAACCATATCGATATCCATCGTGCAAATGAATCGAAACGTCGCGCTGAGCAACGTATGCAAGATAAACAAGCACATGTTGACTTTAGACGTGCAGAAATGGCCTTGCAGCGTGCTGTGAACCGTTTAAACGTTTCCGATATGAAATAAAAATCCGTGAGGGCTTCGCCTTCACGGATTTTTTTGTTGTTTATGAATAAATTAACAAAAATGGTATAATTATGTCATTGCTTGTGTAAGTAGAGAATATAGAGCGATTTATATTTTATAAAGGAGATGAACAAATGATCGGTGAAATGAAACAAGAAGCATTACATTCCTTGAAGGGGAAATGGGGCTTAGGTGTTGGATCGACGATTTTATATCATATTATAAGTTACGTCGTTTCAATGGCTGTAATGCTTATACTATTAATTCCAGGAGTTATAATATTTCTTTTAGTGACTATTTCAACTGGTTCAATTGAAGAAGGAGCGATGTCAATTGGAGCTAGTATTACGTTTGGGATTTTTTATTGCCTTATGATAATTTTAGGTTCTGCAGCTTATGGTATTACTTCATACGGTTATACGAATGTGTTTCTACAAATAAGTAAACGAGAAGATGCTAGAGTAGATTATTTATTTGAAGGATTTCGTGGTTTTAAAAGAATGATGAAAACAATGTGGGCTATGCTTGCACTTTTGTTATATACAGGTACGTGGGTTCCGATGCTTGGAATGATTGTATTTGGGATATTAGGCTTTTTTGATGAGAATGCCAACCCATCTTTCATAATCGCTTTCTTTGTTTTACTAGCTATTTCGATCATTGTAATCGCTGTTCTGTATTTTTCATATTTGATGACGTATTATGTGATGGTTGAAAAACCAGAATACAGTGTTTCGCAGGCGATGAAAGAAAGTAAGAACCTTATGAAGGGACATAAACTAGATTTATTTCTTTTATGGCTTAGCTTCATAGGATGGGCTATCTTAGCGATTTTTACTCTTGGAATAGGATTTCTTTGGCTTAGTCCATATGTAGGTACAACGACAGCGCATTTTTATCGCTATATTGCAAAAGGTGAATTGCAGTAGGAACATGCTATACTAATAGAATTGTTACGTATAGGAGGTCAATTATGATTAGTGATTTAAAAGGAGAAGCGCTGGACTCACTAGAAGGAAAATGGGGATTAGCTGTTGGGGCAACATTACTTATTTCGATTCTTATGTCAGCTTTTAGTTTTAGTATTGATTTCATTTTCTCTCAGGTTTGGGATTGGAAAGAAGTAAATAACTCACTTACAGTAGACGTTATTACAATATTGTTGGTAGGTCCATTAACGCTAGGTGGTTATTATTTAGCGCTACATTTAATTCGTGAAAAAGAAGCGCGTATTGGGCATATATTCAGATGGTTTACAGAAGGAAGTAAGTTTATAAAGTCATTTTTATTATATATAGTAGTAAACATTTATATTTTCTTATGGTGCTTACTATTTATTATTCCAGGTATTATTAAATCATTTTCATATTCGATGACGTACTTTATAATAAATGATCATCCGGAGTATTCCATAAATCAAGCTATTACAGAAAGCCGTCGTATGATGGATGGACATAAAATGGAGTATTTCATTTTATGTTTAAGTTTTATTGGTTGGTTTATATTGAGTTGTATTACATTAGGGATTGGATTTTTTATGGTTAATTCCATATTTTTATACTACGTCAGCAGCTTTTTACGAAGAGATTGCAGAAGAATATTACGAGAAAAAAATTCCAACACTATAAAGTGAAACTTTAATCAGTGGGGAGGGGTTATCCCCCACTGATTATTAGCCTTCACCAATCGGGCATTTACGGGCAGTTGATCTCCCACCTAGCTTCTTTGCTCCAGCCTAATTTTGAGGTGGGAATCTTACTGCCCGTTAATGCGGGGTAAAGTGAAACTTTAATCAGTGAGGGCCATCCTCCGCGGATTACTAGTTTCATCGCCCGCAAATAGCGGGATAAAAAAACACCCAGTGAACTATTGGTTCATACTGGGTGTTTTTTGTAGAAATCTTATAAATTCTTTACTTGTTAGAGGTTTACTAAAATAGTAACCTTGCATGTATTTACAGTTATTTTTCTTCAAAAATTTAAGCTGTTTTTCTGTTTCAATTCCTTCAGCAACGACGGAGAGATTTAAAGTATTTGCCAGAGAAAGGATAGTGGAAACGATGGCTCTTTCTTCAGGTCGATGATCGGCTAGTTGTGTAAATTCTTTTGGTACTTTTAATGTATCGATAGGGAAGATTGATAAATAAGCAAGAGAAGAATAGCCGGTACCGAAGTCATCGATGGACGTTTGAATACCATATTCTTTTAATTGCTTTAGTCTAGATAATGTTTCTTTTTCATCAATCATCGCAATTCGTTCTGTTAGTTCAAGTGTTACATCTTTCGGGTCAATCTCAACGTCCTTTAGTATTCGTGAAATATTTTCGATTAATTGATTTTGTTGAAATTCTCTCGCTGATAAATTGACACTCATTTTTAAGTTTGTATATCCAAAACTTTTCCATATTTTTAGTTGACGACAAGATTCTCTTAACACCCAATGTCCAAGCGGAACGACTTGTGGTGTCTCTTCTACAATTGGAATGAACTCGCATGGTGAGATGTCACCTAATAGTGGATGTTTCCAACGTATTAATGCTTCAGCACCGATAATTTTATTTGTTGTCGTATCAATTTGGGGTTGATAGACGAGATAAAATTCGTTGTTTACTAAAGCGAGTGGCAAGTCTTTTTCGATTCGAGCTTTTCGTTCCATTTTCTTATACAGTTCTTTCGTGTAAAGAGAGCTACGATTTTTCCCTTTATTTTTTGCTTCGTACATGGCCATATCGGCATGTTGCAAAATAGACAGTGGGTCTTCGCCTGCTTCAGGGTATATGGCAATCCCGATACTCGGTGAGATGTGTAAATGTTGATTTTCGATTTCGAATGGTTCGTTCATGGCCACTACAATCCTATCAGCTATCCTTTTTACATCTGTTCTTTTGTTATAATTTTCGATAAGGATTGTGAACTCATCCCCAGCTAGTCGAGCAAGTTTCATATTCTGTGTCGATATTCGTTCGAGCCTTTTTGCTACTGCAATTAATAGGAGATCTCCTACCCGGTGACCAAGGGTATCATTAATAACTTTAAAGCGATCTAGGTCTAGAAACATAACAGCAAAAGGTCTTTTTGATATTTTTGCTCGTGCAATTGCTTGTTCTAACTGCTGATGAAATGAACGGCGGTTTGCAAGTTCCGTTAAAGTATCGTGATATGCTAGGAAATTAATTTGTTCTTGTTGCTGCTTGCTTTCTGTAATATCTTTAATCATTAAATAAACTCCAGAAATATGTTCCTTTAAAAAGATGGGAACAGCTGTAACATGCAAATAGTAAATATCTCTATTTTTATGATATGCCCGTATTTCTAAAGAAATAGAGTTCCCTTTTTTTACGTGATGAAAGGCATTAATGATTTCTTCCAAATCTTCTTCATACATAAGTGAATAGTATGGTTGGTTTAATAATTCATTCGTTTGATAACCGAGTAAAGTAGTTCCAGCGTTGTTCACATTTAGAAAATTACCGTACAAATCTAATGTGAAAATTGGATCTGGATGATGCTCGTATAAAGATTTAAACATTTGTTGGTTATGATATAATTCATTTTTTTGTTCTACTAAATCTTCTGTACGTAGTTCAATTTGTTTCTCGAGTTCCAAGTTGAATTGCATTTGTGCTAGTAATAATATTTTATTTTGTCTTCGGACTAACATATGGCGTATGAGAACGAAGGCGAAAGTTACCATCAGTCCAATTACTACGATAGGTGCAAAAACATTTTCGACCAATATAAAAACAATAAGCATCACTACAGAAATATACGGTAATGATAATCGGATTGATTCACCCAATTGAGGTGTTAGTAATACTTGTTCTTGTTTTTCAGGCTCTTTTGTGTGAAGTATACAAGCGATTGCTACCAATACTAAAGTTACTTGATAGAATGGAGCAACTGTGAACATAGAGTACTCAGGCTGGAAGTATTTTATATAAGCATAAATAGCATCTGTAGTAGCATACAAAATTAAGGCACTGCCAAGAAGAGCACCAACTTGTTTTGGTAGTAAGAATAATGGTCTAAATAAAAGATTGATTCCTATTAAAAGAAAGAGTAAATCAGCCATTGGATACGTGAGTTGAACAAACATGTCGATATATGATGTTGTGAAAATATGAATGGTTCTTTCGATAAGCAAATAGTAGCTTAAAGTAAATTGAGCTGTAACAATAATACAAATATCACATATCGTAGAAAGCTGTTCCAATAAGTTTCGGTCATAAATAATTTCATATAGAAAGGCACATGCAAAGCTAATTAAAAATAATAAGTAAAAAAAGTCTGATGGATCAACGAATGTATAGTAGTCATGCAGAATTAAGCGTTGATAAGCAACTACTATATCACCGATGAAATAAGAGAAGGATCCGATAGTTAATGTTATCCAAAACAAACGAGATAACCCTTGTTTTACATTTAAAAAATAAAATATATAACTGCAAATTGTAATATCAATTAATATGGTACTGATGCCAGTTAATATTTGAAATGGGAGTGCGTACTCATATAAAAAGGACATTGATACGTAATGAATAGCTATATACAATAATGAAATGCTTATAAGAATACTTACGTGTGCTTGTTTTGTCATTTATATCACCCACTGTATATACATAAGAACCACCTTTTGTAGTTTATGTTTTTTAGGATTGCTTGAAAAATATATAGAATTTCTATATTTATTTTACACATTTATAATGAGTTGTAAAAATAGATTTGTTTAGTAAGTATTAATTGTTGTTTCTGTTCCCAATATATCGACATAGGAATTTGAAGTTTGCTATAATGATTAAAATAGTTGCATTATTTAGAAAAATTTAAAAATAATAAATGATGCAAGTAAGACATATTGTTTACTATGTGAACTTGTTCTTAATTCAGGGGGGAGGGTTTCACAATGGCAAGTGTATATGAAAATAGTTATATGATTGTTTTGATTTTCTTGCTATTAGGTATATTGCTGCCGGTAGTGGCTCTTACATTAGGGAAAATGCTGCGTCCAAATAAACCGAGTGCAGCAAAAGCGACGACGTATGAGAGTGGAATTGAGCCTTTTCATGATGCGAATATTCGGTTTCATGCTCGTTATTATATTTTTGCTTTATTGTTCGTCATCTTTGATGTAGAAACTTTATTTTTATATCCATGGGCTGTTGCATATGACAAGCTGGGTTTATTTGCACTGATTGAAATGTTCATTTTTGTTGTGATGTTGTTGGTTGGATTAGCGTATGCTTGGAAAAAGAAGGTGTTACAATGGTTATAAATTTTGAGGAATTACACCCACAGGAGCGAGCGGAATTAGAAAGGAATATCTTTTTTTCTACACTGGAACAGCTCAAGGGATGGGCGAGGAGCAACTCTTTATGGCCGATGACATTTGGACTGGCATGCTGTGCGATTGAAATGATGGGAGTAGGTTCATCACATTACGATTTAGATCGATTTGGGTCATTTTTTCGGACGTCACCAAGACAATCGGATGTCATGATTGTGTCAGGAACGGTAACGAAGAAAATGGCGCCTATTGTTCGGCGCTTATATGATCAAATGCCTGAACCGAAGTGGGTAATTGCGATGGGATCTTGTGCAACAGCCGGTGGTCCGTATGTGAATTCGTATGCGGTTGTGAAAGGTGTAGATCAAATTGTACCAGTTGATGTATATATTCCTGGATGCCCACCAAACCCTGCCGCTTTAATTTATGGAATTAATAAATTAAAAGAAAAAATTCGTTACGAGGCGAAGACAGGGAAGCAGGTGACGAATAAATGAGTGATCCAAATAAAGATTTAGAAAGTATGAAGAGAGAAGCAGCCCGTCATGCGAAAGAGGAAGCGCGAAAACGTCTTGCCGCGAAACATGAGACGGAAATGTCTAAACTTGAAGGAGAACATCGAGAAAAAGAGAAAGCGCTACCAAAAGATGAAAAAGTTAATGTAGAAGAAGCAAAACGTCTTGCTGCAGCAGCTGCAAAAGCGAAAGCAGCGGCATTAGCGAAGCAAAAGCGAGAAGGAACAGAAGAAGTAACGGACGAAGAAAAAGCAAAAGCGAAGGCAAAGGCCGCAGCAGCCGCCAAAGCGAAAGCAGCGGCATTAGCGAAGCAAAAGCGAGAAGGAACAGAAGAAGTAACGGACGAAGAAAAAGCAAAAGCGAAGGCAAAGGCCGCAGCAGCTGCAAAAGCGAAAGCGGCGGCACTAGCGAAGCAAAAGCGAGAAGGAACAGAAGAAGTAACGGAAGAAGAAAAGGCGAAAGCGAAGGCAAAGGCCGCAGCAGCTGCAAAAGCGAAAGCAGCGGCATTAGCGAAGCAAAAGCGAGAAGGAACAGAAGAAGTAACGGAAGAAGAAAAGGCGAAAGCGAAGGCGGCGGCACTAGCGAAGCAAAAGCGAGAAGGAACAGAAGAAGTAACGGAAGAAGAAAAAGCAAAAGCGAAGGCAAAGGCTGTAGCAGCTGCAAAGGCAAAAGCAGCGGCACTAGCGAAAGTAAAATCCTCGCAAGGTGATGGAGATTCTGGAGATGAAAAAGCAAAGGCTATTGCAGCCGCGAAAGCGAAAGCCGCTGCTGCGGCAAGAGCAAAGGGAGCTGTAAATAAGATAGAAGATGAACCGCAGCAGGAAGAACCATCAGTTAACCAACCGTATTTAAATCAATATGTGGAGGTTGTTAAGGAGAAGGTAGGGGAATATGCATTAGTAGATTCCTATATTAATAAGCTTTCAAAAGATGTTCCAACTCTTGTGGTGGAGCCTTCAAAATATTATGAAGTGATGGAGTTAATGCGATTGCATGAGGGACTTGCTTTTGATTATATGTCAGAGCTACATGCGACGGATTTTGTGACACATATGGAAGTATATGTTCATTTATTTTCATATGGAAAGAAGCAGTCAGTAGCAGTGAAGGTAAAGCTGGATAGGGAAGCGCCGCAAGTAGAATCGGTGACGCCGCTTTGGAAAGGGGCAGATTGGCCGGAGCGTGAAGCGTATGATTTGCTAGGTATTGTATTTAAAGGTCATCCTAATTTATCTCGCATTCTAATGCCGGATGATTGGGTAGGGTATCCACTTAGGAAAGATTATGAACCGTATGATGTGGAGGTGTAGCTTGTGATCCGTACGGAGGAGATGCTCTTAAATGTTGGACCGCAGCACCCGAGTACACATGGTGTGTTTCGGCTTGTAATTAAGATTGACGGGGAAATTATTAAAGAGGCTACACCAGTTATCGGGTATTTGCATCGCGGGACAGAAAAGATTGCTGAGAGCTTGCAGTATACACAAATTATCCCGTATACAGATCGAATGGACTATTTATCAGCGATGACGAATAACTACGTCATTTGCCATGCTGTAGAGACAATGATGGGACTTGAGATTCCGGAGCGTGCTGAATACTTACGTGTGCTTGCGATGGAGCTGGGAAGGGTTGCAAGTCATCTCGTCTGGTGGGGGACGAACCTGCTTGATATAGGGGCGGTTAGTCCGTTTTTATACGCATTTCGTGAACGAGAGATGATTATAAATTTATTAAATGAATTGTGCGGTGCAAGGCTTACTTTCAACTATATGAGAGTCGGCGGCGTGAAGTGGGATGCGCCGGACGGCTGGATTGAGAAGGTGAAAGAGTTTGTTCCGTATATGAGAGAGCAATTGGAAGGGTATCACGACCTCGTTAGCGGAAATGAAATTTTCTTAAATCGTGTGAAAGGCGTTGGCATATATAGCGCGGAAGAGGCGATCTCGTACTCTCTGAGCGGAGCGAATTTGCGGTGCACGGGAGTTCATTTTGATCTTCGCAAAGATGAGCCGTATTCTATTTATGATCGTTTTGACTTTGACATTCCTGTTGGGAGTGTGGGGGATGCCTGGGATCGCTACGTTTGCCGGATGAAAGAAATTGAGGAGTCATTAAAAATTATTGAGCAAGCAGCTGAGCAGTTCCCAAAAGATGGAGCCGTGCTGGCAAAAGTGCCGAAAATTATTAAAGCACCTAAGGGAGAAGCATTTGTCCGTATAGAGTCACCGCGGGGAGAGATTGGTTGCTATATTGCTAGTGATGGAAAGAAAGAGCCATACCGTCTGAAATTCCGCAGACCATCTTTTTATAATTTGCAAATCTTACCGAAGTTATTGAAAGGTGAAAACATCGCCAATTTAATTACGATTTTAGGTGGAGTTGATATTGTACTTGGGGAGGTTGACGGCTAATGATTGAGACGCTCTTACAATCACCTTCAAGCTGGACGAATTTCTTCATTTTTTTCGGATTAGCGGTGCTTTTATTATTTGCAGTCCTTGGCTTCGTTACATACGGTATTTTGGCAGAACGGAAAGTGATGGGATTTATGCAAGGGCGGATTGGACCAAACCAAGTTGGGGGCCGGTTCGGTTTATTACAAACGGTAGCTGATGTTTTGAAATTATTATTAAAAGAAGATAGCATTCCGAAGGCTGCAGATAAACCGTTGTTTATATTAGCGCCTGTTATTGCTTTCGCACCAGCATTTATGGTACTTGCGGTTATCCCATTTACTGATAAATTTCAGTTCGCGGATATTGGTGTAGGATTACTGTATTACATTGCTGTTTCTGGGATTACGACGATCGGCGTTGTAACCGGGGGATGGGCATCGAATAATAAATACTCCCTTCTAGGAGGGATGCGCGCAGCAGCGCAAATGATTTCTTATGAGATTCCACTTGTGATGAGTGTAATTGGCGTCGTTTTGTTAGCTGGTAGCCTTAATTTAAATGAGATTGTAGCGGCGCAAGAGAAGGTATGGTACATTTTCGCGCAGCCGATCGGTTTCGTCGTTTTCTTAATTGCGGCAGTTGCAGAGTTAAATAGGACGCCGTTTGATTTACCCGAAGCGGAGTCAGAACTTGTTTCTGGATACCATACGGAATACTCAGGGTTTCGCTGGGCGTTTTTCATGCTTTCAGAGTATGTGTATTTCTTCGGGATGGCATCTTTAATTACAGTACTTTTTTTAGGCGGATGGAATCCAGTTATGTTCCTTGGATTTATTCCAGGAGCAGTATGGTTTGCTTTGAAATTCAGCAGTGTGGTCTTTCTATTAATTTGGTTCCGCGTTACGTTCCCGCGTATAAGAGGTGACCAGTTAATGGAGTTTGGCTGGAAGGTATTATTGCCAATTGCACTTGCAAATATTTTCTTAACGGCATTGATTAAGGAGTTATTCTTCTAATCTATAAAGGGGGTGCCAGTAAGAGATGAAAGGACTATTTAAAGGTTTAAAATATACGCTTAGTAATTTGAGTAAGAAAAAGGTGACGTATGATTATCCGAATCAGCCGTTGCCATTACCAGATCGCTTTCGGGGTATTCAAAAGTTTTATCCAGAGAAATGTATTGTTTGTAATCAGTGTTCCAATATTTGTCCGACAGATTGCATTCAATTAACGGGAAAAAAACATCCTGATCCTACGAAAAAAGGGAAAATTATCGACACGTACGATATTAATTTTGAAATTTGTATTCTTTGCGATTTATGTACAGAAGTTTGCCCGACAGAGGCGATTGTAATGACAAATAACTTCGAACTCGCAGAGTATTCACGTGATGATTTATTTAAAAATTTGCAGTGGCTCGACGAAAACGACGAGAACGTCAGGAAGGAGAATAAAGCATGAATGGCGAGTTTGTAGCATTCTTTATCCTATCCTTGTCTGCGATTATCGGCGGTGTTCTTATGTTGAACTTAACGAAAGTCATGCATATGATGCTAGCTCTCGTTCTTACATTCCTCAGCATTGCAGGTTTGTACTTTCTTTTATCAGCCGAGTTTATCGGTGTTGCACAAATTTTACTTTACTCTGGTGCGATCACAATTATTATGATTTTTGGCATTATGTTAACGAAACATAATGCGGAAAATGAATCGCGTCTTACTCTTCGAAAATGGATTATCTTCTTTGCGGTTGTAGTATTTGGAGCGGTTATGTATTTGGCTGTTAATAGTATCGATTTTTCAAATCAAAGCACACAAGGAAGTTTACCTCTCCATGAAAACAACACACTTCAAATCGGTACACTTCTCTATTCAAAATATATTATTCCATTTGAGTTAACCTCAGTTATTTTACTTGTAGCACTTGTAGGGGCAATTATACTGGCGAAGAAAGATGAGGGAGAGGAGGATTCCCATGAGTAGCGTTCCAGCTTCTGCGTATTTAACACTTGCGATTATTTTGTTTTGCATCGGCTTATTTGGAGCTTTAACAAAGCGAAATACAGTGATCGTATTAGTTTGTATCGAATTAATGCTAAACGCTGCCAATTTAAACTTAGTGGCCTTTAGTAAATTAGGTTTGTTCCCGAATTTAACAGGGCAAATTTTCTCACTGTTTACGATGTCTGTAGCAGCAGCGGAGGCTGCGGTAGGGCTTGCAATTTTGATTGCTTTGTACCGTAATCGTCCGACAGTTCATGTAGATGAGATGGATACGCTCAAAGGATAGCATTGTGACCGAAAAGGGGGAAGGAAACAATGATCGATTATGCATGGCTCATACCGCTTTTCCCGCTTGTTTCGTTTGTGTTACTTATTGTGTTCGGGAAGAAAATTAGAGAGGGAAGTAGTGTACTAGGTATTTTCTTTACCTTTCTCTCTTTTATATCCGCGGTAGTGGTACTAATAGAACGGTTTTCATCCGATACGGTGAAGTATAAGTGGGTATGGCTTAGGGCAGGAGATATAGATATATCATTTGGTTTTGAAGTTACCGCATTGGGAGCTTTAATGTTATTTATCGTTACACTTGTAAGTTTTCTTGTACATGTGTACTCAAAAGGTTATATGAAAGGTGACGAAAGGTTACCAACCTTTTATGCATATTTAGGGCTCTTTACATTTGCAATGCTTGGGCTTGTTATATCGACGAATTTACTACAGCTTTATATATTTTGGGAGTTAGTCGGCCTTGGTTCGTTTTTACTTATCGGTTTTTATTTCTTTAAAGAAGAAGCGAAGGCTGCTGCGAAAAAGGCTTTTATTATGACACGCATTGGGGATGTTGGGCTATTTATTGGGATGATTTTAATTTTTTGGCACGCAGGTAGTTTTGAATATGACGCGATCTTTAAAGCGATTCATACGGGTGACCTCTCGCCTTCTATGATTACAATAACGGCGATATTAATTTTTATCGGTGCGATGGGGAAATCAGGTCAGTTTCCGCTTCATACGTGGTTGCCAGATGCAATGGAAGGACCGACGCCTGTTTCGGCGCTTATTCACGCAGCAACGATGGTTGCAGCCGGCGTATATTTAGTAGCGACGATGTTTCCACTATTTTCAGCAAGTGCGGTAGCAATGCAAACCGTTGCAATCGTTGGGGCTTTCACCGCAATCTTTGCGGCCTCTATCGGTCTTGTACAAACGGATATTAAGAGGGTTCTTGCTTATTCTACAGTTAGTCAGCTCGGGTATATGATGCTTGCGCTAGGCTCTGCTGGTTATGTAGCTGGTGTCTTTCACTTAACGACACACGCCTTTTTTAAAGCATTACTGTTTTTGGCGGCAGGAAGTGTAATTCATGCAGTCCATACACAAAACATTAATAAAATGGGCGGTTTACAGAAAAAGATGAAAGTAACTGGTGTACTGTTTTTAATAGGCACACTTGCAATTAGTGGTGTTCCTCTTCTTTCCGGATTTTTTAGTAAAGATGAAATTTTAGCGGCGACTTGGATGAATGGCAATTACTTTCTATTCGTTTTAGCGGTAATTGCGGCATTTCTAACAGCATTTTATATGTTCCGTCTATACTTTCTTGTCTTTACAGGGGAAACGAAGACGAAGGAAGAGGTGCATGAATCGCCTCGCACAATGACGTATCCGATGATTGTCCTTGGTGTTCTCGCGGTAGTGGCAGGCTATATAAATACACCGTGGTTCGGGACGTTTCTTGGGGATTGGCTTACGAAAGATGTAGGATTCAAAGTGCAGGAAGTACATGGACCTGTTTGGATTATGATTGTTGCGACGCTCGTTTCATTTGCGGGAATTGCCCTCGCATATTTCATATATGGTAAGAAATCTATCTCTAGAGATTGGGCAGGCGGAGAAGGGACGCCTCTTTATAACCTTTTGAAAGAAAAATATTATGTGGATGAACTCTACAATGTTACAGTGCTTCCTATTACGAAAGGAATCGCTCATGTGCTTCGCTTATTTGAAGTATACGTTGTAGAAGGAATTGCAGTTTTAATTGCGGGATTGGTTAAAGGTATGAGCCGTCTAGGATCGCGGCTTCAAAATGGGAATGTACAAGTGTACGGAACTGTAACGGCCGTTTCGCTCGCAGTGCTCCTAATTATTTTGTTATATACGGGAGGGGATTTACGGTGAATGGATTACTATTAACGTTCTTCATTTTTTCCCCACTTTTAGGAATTCTCTTGCTTTTATTAACGCCGAAACGAGAATCGCGTACAGTGCAGGCGCTTGGTTTATTCGGAACGGCGCTTCCATTTGGAATTGCTATCGTCCTCGCTTGTACATACGCTTCAGGAAAGAGTTTATCGATATTTGATGAAAAAGTGAAATGGATTAAATTTGGGGATTTTGCAGCGGTAGATAAGAGATGGTTTTCCATTTATTACGAGATTGGTATTGATGGTTTATCGCTTGTAATGATGGTGCTGACGGCCCTTCTAGCGATGCTCGCAGCAATTGCGGCATTTTCCATTAAAAGAAATTTAAAAGCATTCTACATGCTATTACTCATGCTAGAAATAGGGATGCTCGGTGTCTTCGCTGCTCAAAATTTAATGCTGTTCTTCATCTTCTTTGAAATTACGTTGCCACCAATGTTTTTATTAATTGGCAAGTGGGGGAAATTGTCGAGTGAAAAGGCTGCATATAGTTATTTAATATATAACGGTATCGGATCAGCTATTTTACTTATCGTTTTCTCGGTTTTATTTGCGAAAACAGGTACAACAAATATTACGGAGCTTAAAGAAATATTAACGAGTGTAGGTGCTGGGGGAGGAATGGCGGTCTCAAGTAGCTTACAGTTCGGCTTGTTTCTCGCCATAATGATTGCCTTTGCGATTAAGCTTCCTGTTTTCCCTTTGCATCGCTGGATGGTCAATGTACACATAGAAGCGCATCCTGCTGTAGTTATGCTTCATGCGGGAGTTTTACTGAAAATTGGAGCATACGGTATTATTCGCTTCGGGAAAGGATTATTTCCAGAACATTTTCGTGATTTCGCAACGCTAATTGCGATTTTAGGAGTCATTAATTTATTGTACGGGGCCTTTCTAGCACTCATCCAAACGGACTTTAGAAAGGTGCTTGCTTACTCTAGTATTTCGCATATGGGCATTGTATTAATGGGGCTTGCGGCGTTAAATGCACCAGGTATACAAGGGGCACTGTTCCAGGTTGTGTCTCACGGTTTAATTGCGGCATTGCTCTTCTTCTTACTTGGCATGATTGAAGAGCGTTTTGGGACTTCCGATATTACAGCGCTTGGTGGACTCGCAAAAAGTGTTCCTGTGCTTAGCGGCTTCTTCCTAGCGGGAGGTATGGCATCGCTTGGAATGCCAGGGATGTCTGGATTTATTAGCGAATTCCTTGCTTTTCTCGGTTTATTTCAAGGGAAACCAGTTATAGCTGCCGTAGGTGTACTTGGAATTATTTTAACCGCTGTATACGTATTAAGAGCGACACTTCAAGTGACATTTGGTAAGAAAGAATGGGAAGCAAAATCTGATATACACGGATGGGAGTACGTTCCTGTTATATTACTTATCGTTTGTATTATCGCAATTGGAGTAATGCCAGAACTACTAGGGGATCCGCTTCAAAATACGTTGAAAACATTGGGGGTGAAGTAGGATGGATATGAATACGTTACTTAGCTTGTCATGGCATCTGATGGTGCCGGAATTCATTATTCTTGGGGCAGCCATCCTTCTTTCCATATGTGATTTGTTTTTTAAGCTGAACCATAGGCACGTTGCGATTGGTGCAATCGCAGCCGTCGTATTAGCGGCCGTGTCATTAATTACGCTATATAGTGAACCAGCCGGAGATATTTTAAATGGATCGTTTGTGTTAGATGGATTTTCAAAAGGGTTTAAAACGTTGTTATTAATCGGGGCAGCTCTCGTCTTATGTATGGCAATGAGCGATGATGAAAAGGATCCTATCGGGGATAAGGGAGAATATTATTACTTAATGTTAATGGCGCTTCTTGGAGCGATGTTCATGGCTTCGAGCGTTGATTTCATCACACTATTCGTCGGTTTAGAATTGCTGTCGCTTTCTTCCTACATTCTTGTAGGAATCCGGAAAAGAAACCGCGCATCGAATGAGGCGGCGATGAAATACGTCATTAACGGAGGAATTGGAACAGCAATTACGCTCTTTGGAATGAGTTATTTATACGGTATTACAGGATCGACCAACATAGTGGAAATGCAAAAGGCATTTACGCAAGGATTGGCCGGGGGCATTCAGTTATTGTTAGCTCTTGCATTTCTACTTTTGCTCGTTGGACTCTCATTCAAAATTGCAACAGTACCATTTCATATGTGGGCACCGGATGTGTATGAGGGAGCGGCTACACCTGTCACTGCTTTTCTCGGAACGATTTCTAAAATTGCTGGTTTTCTACTCATTACGCGTTTGTTTCTTATGGTGTTTGCAGGCGTGGCAATCCAAGGAGATGCACAATCTTTGTACGGGCGTATGAGTATATACATTGCTGTGCTAGCTAGTATTACGATGATTGTTGGGAATGTAGTAGCATTAAAGCAATACAACGTAAAACGTCTATTTGCTTATTCAGGTATCGCGCATGCTGGGTATTTGCTCGTGCCTCTTGTGGCGCTATCACAGTTCACGATGGATAGTATGTGGTTTTATATGCTTGCATATATGCTTATGAATATAGGAGTATTTGCAATCATCCATGGATTAATCTTACAAAATAATAAGGAAAATATGACGATTTTTACAGGATTATACAAGCGATCTCCATTTACAGCTATAGTGATGACGATCTTTATTTTATCGTTAGCTGGGATACCTGGGACAGCTGGTTTCATCGGAAAAATTAACATCTTTTTAGGGGCACTTCATGTTGAACCTGCTCATTACGTATTAGCTTCTATTATGATGGGGACAACAGTTGTTTCATTCGTATATTACTTCCGGATATTACAGCAAATGTTTTTCCGCACTGGAGAGACAGAAGAGCGGCTTCGGTTACCGTTAAATATAAAGGTTGTCATGAGTCTTTGTGCAATTTCGATTGTAATACTAGGGATTATGCCGATGATTGGTTACAATTTCTTTTATGAATATTTTCCATTAATGAAGGATTTCTTCTTTTTGGGGAACGTGGTACAATAGTGAAAACAAAAGGTGTAGAGTCCGTACTCTGCGCTTTTTATTTTGGAGTAACAGCAAACGGAAACATATATAAGTATATGTTTTTGAGAGGAAATTACGATTTGAAATGTAAGAAGCCTATTCGCGTTTGAAAAAGTGTGGCTCCTACTTATTATGGTATCGTTTTTACATTTTGCGTAAGTAGTAGCCAAACAAAAAGGGGTCGATTTTTTGGCACAACTTTTAGGGCAACAAGCACTGATTGCCATTGTTTCGCATTTATTGTTTATTACTATTACGTGGTGGGCCTTGCAAGGTATTCACATTGAGCGTTTAATGAAGTCTGGGAAAGTGATGCAGACGAGAGTATTACTCATCCTAGTTACGATTGCGATTGGGACATCTGTCAGTAACTTTTTCCTTGATTATTTAGGCTATTCAAAGAGTTTAACGTATTTAGTAAAGTAAGTGTATAGAACCTCATATCTCCGTTAACAATGGGGATAGGAGGGGATGAGATTGAAGCTTAAAGCCATTCTTATCGTTGTCGTAAGCGTTGTTTTATTTTTGGTTGGATATAGAGAGATGAAACCTATAAGCGATGAACAGAAGATGGAGAGCATGATCGCAGCTTTAGAGAAGAATGATGCAAAAGTAGAGCGGTGGTCATGGTTAGCGCGAGAAACAAAAACAATTTCTAATATACATACGTTTCAAAAATTGTTAAACGATGTGAAGGAAAAGGCAAATATCGAAAGTTGGGAATTAGAACAATCTCCAGATGGATATAAAGCTACATCCTATAAAAAATCTTCTTCATATGAAGAACGAGTAGTAGTAACTTGGACTAAGGAAAATACTAAAGAAAACACTTTCATTATATTTGAAGTAAGCGGGGCGAAATGGGACCCGAAGTACGTTCAGAAAATGAATAAAATTTTTAGTGAAAAACCTACAATTTACACTTGTGTTCAAGGTGTATTGAATGATAAGATTGAAGGTGTTTTGCAAAATAAAACCAATCAGGTTTTGAAAGATCTTTCAGCAAGAGCGATCGAACAGACAGAAGAAAGAGCATTTGTGTCAGTCTCCGCATATAATAAAAAGTGGAATGACGCTCTTTCGATAAATAGAGAGAAAATAAATGTGCAAATAGCAATACGTTCTACAGACAACAAAGATACAATTGTGGTTGGCACACCGATCATAACTTCTGAGTATTGAGTGAATAGATACTGAAAAAAGGACACGGAGGGGAATAATTTGGAAAAGATCATCGTCCGTGGCGGAAAGCGGTTGAACGGCACAGTGCGTGTTGAGGGCGCAAAAAATGCTGTATTACCTATAATCGCTGCAGCCCTATTAGCGAGTGATGGAAAGAATGTACTATCTGAAGTACCAGTTTTGTCTGATGTATACACAATTAACGAGGTATTACGTCATTTAAATGCTGAAGTCGTATTTGAAAATAACCAAGTAACAATCGATTCTTCTAAAGAATTAAACATTGAAGCACCATTTGAGTATGTACGTAAAATGCGTGCATCTGTCCAAGTAATGGGACCATTATTAGCACGTAACGGTCGTGCTCGTATTGCACTTCCTGGCGGATGTGCAATTGGTTCACGTCCAATTGACCAACATTTAAAAGGCTTCGAAGCAATGGGAGCGAAAGTAAAAGTTGGTAACGGTTTTGTTGAGGCGTACGTAGACGGAGAACTAAAAGGAGCTAAAATCTATTTAGACTTCCCAAGCGTAGGCGCGACAGAAAACATTATGTCTGCAGCGACATTAGCAAAAGGGACAACAATCCTTGAAAACGCAGCGAAAGAACCAGAAATCGTTGACTTAGCTAACTTCTTAAATGCGATGGGAGCGAAAGTACGCGGAGCTGGAACTGGAACGATTCGTATCGAAGGCGTTGATAAATTATATGGTGCAAACCACCCTATTATTCCTGACCGTATTGAAGCAGGAACATTCATGGTCGCAGCAGCAATTACTGGTGGAGACGTCTTAATTGAAAATGCTGTACCTGAACATTTACGCTCAATTACAGCGAAAATGGAAGAAATGGGTGTTAAAATTATTGAGGAAAACGAAGGTATACGTGTTATCGGCCCAGATAAGTTAAAAGCGGTTGATATTAAAACTATGCCTCACCCAGGTTTCCCAACAGACATGCAATCACAAATGATGGCATTATTATTACAAGCTGAAGGAACAAGCATGATTACTGAAACGGTATTCGAAAACCGCTTTATGCACGTTGAAGAATTCCGTCGTATGAATGCTGATATTAAAATTGAAGGTCGTTCTGTAATTATGAACGGTCCAAACAGCTTACAAGGTGCTGAAGTAGGCGCGACTGATTTACGTGCAGCAGCAGCATTAATCTTAGCTGGTTTAGTATCAGAAGGTTATACTCGTGTAACAGAGTTAAAACATCTTGACCGTGGCTATGTAAACTTCCATAAGAAATTAGCTGCATTAGGTGCAACTATTGAACGTGTAAACGAAAAAGTAGAAGAAGTGAAAGAACAAGAAGTTTCTGATCTTCACGCTTAATTGAAATAGTCTCTATGTCTTTTGACATAGGGGCTATTTTTTTTACTATTACTGTTATAGTCAAGAAATTCTATACTTATGCACGTCTCAGTAAAAATATTTAGAAAATTTTTGTTTTATTTCGCTATTTGTGGTCAGTACAACTTCACCGCATTAAAATTTCACTTTATATCGATACCCCCAAGCATGTTCTAAAAGAGTCCATAGTTCCATAAGAATGAAAGGAAGCCAACTTTATATTGGGGGAATAGGATGAAATTTTCAAAGCCACTTTTCATTACAGTAGCGTTTTTAATAGCGCTCGTTATCATTGTACCTGCTGCTCTTGTTATTCCGTTTGCGAAAGCAAAAGTAGGGGAAGAAGCAGCTTCTAAAACTCCTCCAGCGATAGAAAGTATACCAGCTCCAGGGAAAGTGGATACAGCGGTTCAGGTTGCTGTATATCGCGATCGGCAGAAGAAGGTAGAAACATTACCTATGGAGGAGTATGTGACCGGTGTAGTAGCTTCTGAGATGAATGCCAGCTTTGAAATAGAGGCGCTAAAGGCGCAGGCATTAGCAGCGAGAACATTTGTAGTCCAGCGCATGCTAAGCGGAGGTAAGAAAAACAATGCGGACGTGACAGATACGGTGAAAGATCAAGTGTACAAAAGCAAAGAAGAATTGAAGAAACAATGGGGTAATAACTACGAAAATAATTTAAAGAAAATCGAGGAAGCCGTTTCGAAAACCGCAGGACAAGTTTTAACGTATGATGGAAAACCAATTTCAGCTTCTTTCTTCTCAACGAGTAACGGCCGGACAGAAAATGCAGCTGATTATTGGGGAAATGATTATCCATACCTGAAAAGCGTAGATAGTCCGTGGGATCAAGCATCTCCAAAATTTACGAGCGAGCAAACATTTACAGTAGCTGACTTTCAAAAACGTCTCGGTGTGAAAGTACTAGCGGACGGAAAAGTCGGCGATATTAAAGACCTTACAGAAGGCAAACGAGTAAAAGATGTAGCGTTTCAAGGAAAAACATTAACAGGAAAAGAAGTACGTGAAAAATTAGATTTACGCTCGTCTGACTTCACGTGGAAACAACAGGGGGATAAAATCGTCGTTACAACGAAAGGATTCGGTCATGGCGTTGGCATGAGCCAATACGGAGCGAATGGCATGGCAGCGGAAGGTAAGAAATATACAGATATCGTCGCTCATTATTATAAAGGCGTTGAAATAAAGACGATGAATGATTATGAAGGAAAATTGATGGTGAAAAAGTAGAACGTAAAAGAGGCCGTCCCAAATGGTAGTTGGGACGGTTTTCTTTTGTTGGTAGATAGATTATTTTTGTCGTATTTTGTAGTTAAGTCGATATATTTGGAGTCGTGAACGATATAACTCAATTTCCGTTGAGATAAATTCGATTATCATTGCAATCGTAACAAAGAAGAAAATAGCTTTAGTCAGAAGTTCAATTTCGGAACGTCCTTTTTGTCACTATTTGTAGAAATAAATGGAAGTTCCCCTGCGTGCTACGTGTTATAATACAGTTATGTGAATATATAAAATATAATAACAGGGGGGTAGTGAAAAAATGATGATGGATGTACCACTTCTCATTCCGTCCATGATGGAACGAGCGGAGAAATATTTTTCGAAAAAGGAAGTTGTCTCACGGACTGCATCGCGTATTCATACATTAACATACGGAGAAATTGCAAAGCGGACGAGAAGGCTTGCTAGTGTATTAAATCGAATGGGAATTGAACAAGGGGATAAAGTAGGGACAATTGCTTGGAACCATCATAGGCATTTGGAAGCATACTTTGCGATTCCAGGAATCGGAGCGGTGCTACATACAATTAATTTAAGGCTTTCCGCTGACCACATTTCATATATTATTAACCATGCAGAAGATAAAATCATTCTTGTCGATGAAGATATGGTACCTATATTAGAGAGTATTCAACACGAAATCCCGCATATAAAAGCCTTTATTATTATGACAGACGATCATAAACTACCTCAAACAACACTATCACCAGCATATCATTATGACCAATTACTCGAAGAAGGCGATGAGACATTTCCGTTTGTAAAAGATTTAGATGAAAAAGAACCAGCCGGTATGTGCTACACATCAGCTACAACAGGAAAACCGAAAGGTGTAGTTTACACACACCGTAGTATTGCGCTCCATAGTTATACACTTGGACTTGCAGATGGCGGGAATATATCAGAAGTAGACACTTGTATGCCTGTCGTTCCAATGTTCCATGTTAATGCATGGGGATTACCGTTTGCGGGTACATGGTTTGGGACGAAACTCGTATTACCAGGACCGCATTTCACACCGAAAATTTTAGCGGAGTTAATTGAAAGTGAGAAAGTAACAATTACGGCTGGCGTGCCGACAATTTGGATTGGCTTATTACAAGAACTTGAAAAGCATCCATATGATATTAGTAGCGTAAAAACGATATGGTCAGGTGGATCAGCGGCTCCGCAAAGTATGATTCGTACGTATGAAGAGAAATATGAAATTGCATTTAGACAAATATATGGAATGACAGAAACGAGTCCTGCTGTTGTAATTAATTGTCCGAAATCATATCAACGCGATTTACCGAAAGAAGAATATTATAACTTGCGCTCTCGCCAAGGATATTTATTCCCTGGGCTAGAAATGAAAGTGATTGGACAAGACGGTGAAATTAAGTGGGACGGGGAAGAAATGGGAGAACTTTGTCTAAGAGGCCCGTGGATCGCTGGTAGCTATTATAAAGATGAGCGTACAGAGGAATCGATGAAAGATGGTTGGCTCCATACAGGAGATATCGTTACAGTTGATTCGGAAGGATTTATTAAAATTGCTGATCGCACGAAAGATTTAATTAAAAGCGGCGGTGAGTGGATTTCTTCAGTAGATTTAGAAAACGCTTTAATGTCACACGATAACGTATTAGAAGCATCTGTCGTAGCAGTTCCACATGAAAAATGGCAAGAACGTCCCGTTGCTTGTGTCGTATTAAAAGAAGGACAAGCAGTAGAAAGAGAAGAGCTGTATGCTTTACTAGAAGCTGAATTCCCGAAATGGTGGATGCCAGATGATATTTTATTCGTAGATGAAATTCCGAAAACATCTGTAGGGAAGTTTTTAAAACGAGCGCTGCGTGATCAGCTGAAGACTTATATGGTGGAGCAAAAATAGAGAAGAAGGCTATCCTGATGGATAGCCTTCTTTGTTGATACAGTTTAAAAACATTGTATCAAATATCATAATTTTCCATTAATTGTTTGATATAATTAGAGAAAAACACTTGGGGGAGACAGAATGGCGTTATTGGAGTTGAAACAATTAGGGAAGACGAACCAGTTACCGGCAGTTGAACTGAAGGTTGAAAAAGGACAATGTGTTGTTTTGCAGTGTAATAACCATACAGCTAAAGTGTTGCATCGCATTATTATCGGAGAAGAAGAGGCTTCTTCGGGCAGTGTGCTATTTGAAGGGGAGCCGATTGGAAAGAAAGTATATTCACGCATCGGTTTTTGTTTTTTGAAAGATGAAGCATACGACCGTTTGAAGGTGAAGGAGTATTTCAAGTTCTTATTAGGGCTTTATGAGTCACATATGAGTATAGAAGAAGTTGTACAATATGTCGGTCTCCTAGATAAGTTGAACGTTAAAATAGAAAAATTGTCATTTTCAGAGAAACGCCGTCTTCATCTTGGGCGAGTTATGATTCATAATCCGGATTTAGTTATTTTGGAAGAGCCAGAGCAGAATGTAGATACAGAGAGTACGATTATTATTCGAAAAGCGATTATGAAAATGAAAGAGCGAGGAAAGGCGATCTTTATTACGTCATCTTTCTTATCGGACGCTCTTTCGCTAACAGAGGATGTGTACATATTAAATCAAGACGGTGTAAGAAAAGTTGAGATCGAGCAAGAAGAAGTTGAAGAAGTCGATGAAGAAAAGGTAGTTCAAATGATTCCGCAAATGAAACTTGAAAGAATACCAGCGAAAGTGAACGATAAAATCATTTTACTGGATCCAATGGAGATTCATTTCATTGAAACACAAAATGGAGTGACACATATTCATGTGCGCGAAGGAGATTTCGTATGCGCATTAACATTAAGTGAACTAGAAGTGAGATTAACAGGATTCGGATTCTTTAGATGTCATCGCTCGTACCTTGTGAATTTACAAAGAGTACGAGAAGTGATTACTTGGACTCGTAATAGTTTTAGTTTAATTTTGGATGACGAAAGAAAAAGTTCAATCCCGCTTTCAAAAGGACGGATGGATGAGTTAAAAGGTGTAATTGGGCTATGAAAATGCTCCAATAAGCTCAAAATACGATTCATTCACCGGTAAAAATACTCCTTTTACCGGTATTTTACTGCGTAACCCTTTTGTTTTTCATATGATTGAGTCAAGAAAAGCGAAACAAACAAACGAAAAGCGCTAAAGCGACTTTCATCTATAAAAAGAAAAACAAAGGGGATGACGAAATGACATTGGCAATTGAAATGAAAGATGTAATGAAAAGTTTCGATGGAAAAACGGCCCTTCGAAATGTAAATATTGAGGTGAAGCAAGGAGAAATCTTTGGATTCCTCGGACCGAGCGGATCTGGAAAAACAACAACAGTAAAGATTTTAACGTCTCAATTGCTTCATAGCGTTGGAACAGTACGAGTGTTAGGGAAAGACATTACAGGGCCAAGTAGTATCGATTACAAACGAATTGGTATTTTAACAGACAACAGCGGTTTATATGAGAGACTTAGCATTTATGATAACTTACTATTATTTTGTGACTTATACGATTGTAAAAAAGAACGAATCGATGAAGTGCTAGCGCAAGTGAATCTATTAGATGATAAAAAAACACAAGTAAAAAAATTATCAAAAGGAATGAAGCAGCGCGTCACATTAGCTAGAGCGATCCTTCACAAACCAGATATCCTCTTCTTAGATGAACCAACATCCGCACTTGATCCGGTAAACGTACAAAACATTCATAAAATCTTAAAAGACTTAAATAAAGAAGGAACGACGATTTTCTTAACGACGCACAATATGGACGAAGCAGAAACACTTTGTAACCGCATTGCCTTTCTGTGCGGCGGAGAAATTGTAGCTCTTGATACACCGGAAAACCTTCGCTTGCAATACGCGAAAGATCAAATACAAGTTGTGTTAACAGATAAGAAGAAAGAAATTGTGAAAAAAGACGAATTAGGTGCAAAACGTATTTCAGAATGGATGAAAAAAGGTGAATTACTATCCATTCATTCACACGAACCAACGCTAGGTGATATCTTTATTGAAGTTACTGGGAGGGGATTATAATGACATTTTCAATGAGACGATTTTCAGCGATTTTCCGGAAAGAGTTACAGGATTTTAAAACGAATTCACAAACTTTAATTATGTTGGTAATGCCACTTGTCTTTTCGGTATTATTTAGTCGTTCAGATAATATGAGAGAAGTTGGAGCAAGTACGTTAACTGCGATGGCGTTAGTTATGGTTGGAGGCTTTGTACAGGCGATGCTTATCGCTGAAGAGAAGGAAAAAAATACGCTTCGTGTTCTTATGCTATCACCAGCATCATCTATTGAAGTATTAATTGGTAAAAGTTCATTAACAGGTATGATTACAGTTGCAATCTGTTTTATTAATCTACTTATTTTAGGTAAATTAGAAGGTAATTTTGCATTATTATTACTCATCTTTGTTCTTGGAATGCTAATATTTAATCTCATTGGTACTTGTATCGGATTATTAGCTCAAAATGTACCGCAAACATCAACAATTGGATTACCAATATTAATGACATTTCTTTTCGGTGATTTAATTGGAATGTTTGTGAAGAATGAAGTCGTTACAAAAATAATCGATTATTTACCAACTCGTCATATCGGTCTTGCAGTTAGCAGTGTTATAAAAGGTGGAGGTTTTAGTGCAATTACTAGTAATTTATTGAACATAACTATTTGGTTAGTTGCAGTACTTGTTATTACGCTCTTCATTTATAGAAAGAAACAAATGGACTAAAAACTGAGCTCAAACGCTCAGTTTTTTCCTTTTTCTATCATTTCCTCGGAAATTTTACAATTTCTATACATATTTTTACATATTTTGTCGAAAAGTAATTAGTTATAGGTTGTATAGGATGTTTGAATATTGTTCAAAATGATTGCTGAGGTGATGATGGAATGCGAGGAAGAAATAATAAAAAGTCGCGAAAAGTAGTACATTTATTTCAAAGAAGATGGGTGTTTCCGGCACTATATATTGCTTGTGCAGCGGTAATCTTAATGGTTGCACTATGGTTCCAAGGAGCTAATCCGAAGAAAGCTCCGAACCAAGATCAAGCAACACCGTATACACAAACGGAAAATCCAGCAGTACCAGTAACAAAGTCTTCAGAAGTAGTGAAAATGCCAGCTGCAGCAAATGCAGAAGTAGTAGTACAGAAGAAATTCTATGAAGATGCAGCATCAGAGGCGGAACAAGAAAAAGCACTTGTCTTTTATAACAACACATATTCCCCTAATAAAGGAATCGACATTGCTGCGAAGAACGGAAAAGAATTTGATGTGACAGCTGCTTTAAGTGGTACAGTAACGAAAGCTGAAAAAGATTCACTTCTTGGTTATGTTGTAACAGTAGATAGTGGAAATGGTGTAGCAGCATCTTATCAAAGCTTAGGTAGTGTGAAAGTAGAAAAAGGTGCAAGAGTTGCGCAAGGTGAAGTGTTAGGAAAATCAGGTCTAAGTGCAATGAATAAAGATGCAGGTTCTTACGTTCACTTTGAAGTGCGTAAAGACAATGTGGCTGTGAACCCTGAGCGTTATTTAAATAAATCAGTAGCAGAAATTAAAGCTGATGCAGGTGCTGCAAAGGCGACAAATGCTTCTGGTAAAAAAGCTGATGACAAATCTCAAAAAGAAGAAAAGTCAACAAGCACGAAACCAGAAAGTAAAACAGAAGATAAATCTCAAAAAGAAGAGAAATCAACGAGCGGTTCAACTAGTGATAAAGAGACGAACAGCAAGCAAGATGAGAAATCTCAAAAAGAAGAAAAATCAACGAATGGTTCTACAGAATCATCTAACGATTCTTCTTCACAAGAATAATAAAATGAAAAGATCAGTTCTCACTAGAGAGCTGATTTTTTCATTTTTATATAAAAATAATTAATTTCGAGAAAAAAGTTGCAATAACAAGGAAAAATGACGAGATTCTCGAATATATATTACAAAAGGGAGGGGATACTGTGTCATTTTTATCTGTTCTGTCGATTGCTATTATTTTATTGTTTGTTTTATTCGCTTTATATTATTATATTGCCGGTAAGAAGGAAGTTCCCCACCACCAGTTGTTGAAAGAAGATTGTGACCGAGAAGAGTGACACCTTTTATAAAAAGGTGTCATTTTTTTTCGCCATAATTGTCAACTTTAACGTATTTCTCACAAAAAAACGTAATTTTTCTTCACTTAGTCCGTAAAAATAGTGAACATGTAGCATATATCAGTAGTGCGGGCAATACAATGGTATAAACCAATGCAAAGAGAGTGTTTGAGGTGAGAAATCGTGAATCATTTCATTATAAATCCAAGAATGTTTAACGCTTACAAACAGCACTCACATTTACTTCATAGTCGTATGCAGCGAGTCTCATTTCACACTTCTCACATCCAATTTAGGGAGGCGAGTGGTGTGCACGATTACATCAAAGAGAGAACTATCAAGATTGGCAAGTATATCGTGGAGACAAGAAAGACAGTGCGTGTAATTGCAAAGGAGTTTGGGGTATCAAAGAGTACAGTCCATAAAGATTTAACAGAACGTTTGCCAGAAATTAATCCAGAGCTCGCAAATGAAGTGAAAGAAATTCTTGATTATCATAAGTCTATTCGTCATTTAAGAGGGGGAGAAGCAACAAAACAGAAGTATCGTAAAGAAGATATAGAAAAGCCTGTACGCCAATAAATATAAGAGAGCAAACATTCCTTGCAAATTCGGTAATATTTTTCAGAAGAATTCTTTTTGCGAATATTACGTTTCTGTTAAATTTATGATAAAATCAGAAATTAGGTGTAAAAGAATTCGGGTGTAACCTGATTTTGAATATCGAGGAGGAAAAGACGGGAATGTTTGCGCGAGATATCGGAATTGACCTAGGTACGGCTAATGTATTAATTCATGTTAAAGGTAAGGGTATTGTATTAAATGAGCCATCTGTTGTGGCAATTGATCGTAATAGTGGAAAAGTATTAGCAGTAGGTGAAGAAGCAAGAAGTATGGTGGGACGTACACCTGGTAATATCGTGGCAATTCGTCCACTTAAAGATGGTGTAATCGCAGATTTCGAAATTACAGAAGCAATGTTAAAGTATTTCATTAACAAATTGGACGTGAAGAGCTTCTTCTCAAAACCTCGCATTTTAATTTGCTGTCCAACAAATATCACATCTGTAGAGCAAAAGGCAATTCGTGAGGCTGCTGAACGTTCAGGTGGTAAAACAGTATTTTTAGAAGAAGAACCAAAAGTAGCCGCAGTTGGTGCTGGTATGGAAATCTTCCAACCAAGCGGTAACATGGTTGTTGATATTGGTGGAGGTACAACAGATATCGCCGTACTTTCTATGGGTGATATTGTTACCTCTTCCTCTATCAAAATGGCTGGCGATAAGTTTGATATGGAGATCTTAAACTACGTTAAACGTAAGTATAAGCTATTAATTGGAGAACGTACTTCAGAAAATATTAAAATTAAAGTTGGTACAGTATTCCCAGGTGCACGCAGTGAAGAGCTTGAAATTCGCGGACGTGACATGGTAACAGGTTTACCACGTACAATTACAGTATGCTCTGAAGAAATTACAGAAGCACTAAAAGAAGACGCAGCTATCATTGTACAAGCTGCAAAAGGCGTACTAGAGCGTACACCACCAGAACTATCTGCGGACATTATCGACCGCGGTGTTATTCTAACAGGCGGTGGAGCTTTATTACACGGTATCGACATGCTTCTAGCAGAAGAATTAAAGGTACCAGTATTAATCGCTGAAAACCCAATGCAATGTGTTGCTGTTGGTACAGGTATTATGTTAGAGAACATTGACAAACTACCAAGACGTGCTTTGAAATAAAGAGAACGAATATGAACTATACTCCAAGTCGTGGACGCTTAAAAAAGTCCACGACTTGTTTTTTTATGTTTTCAGGCTCATTCTTCGTTATAGTGGGAATAAGTAAGGTTGGTTTTTAAAAAAATAGTATAAAAATAAAAAAATATTGCGTATTACAGAGCGAAATTTGACCGCGAAGCTTATGTTTACTAGGTTTTCATTGTATATGGAGTACAAATTCTATTTTTATATATTTTTTATTTTTAAGAAAATCAAAGGATAATAAAGAAATATAGAGATAATAGGATGTATACACATGTATTCAACTATATTTGGGGTTTTCTTATTTGAAATCACATGTAATATAATAATGCAGAATACGACACTTAAGGAAAAGTATGTTTTTATACATAGTTCCTTTCCCTAATATGGGCACACACTTTTTTCTATTTCCGTGTCAGCAGTAATTAGTTATATAGTTTTTCTTAAGAATAAAGTGTGTGCATTTTTTACAACTTATTTATGTAACGATTGTTCCGTTCCGATTCGTATAGTGAGTGATGAACTTCCCATCTTAAAATTTTTAGGTGGGGAGGAGGAAGTCCCTAAATAATGTAGTCCCCGTTTAATAATGACAAAAAGTTAACAAAATGGGATAATAAACTATACCCTAGTGGTAAGACCAATCTTTTTTTAGAAAAAGGAGCGATCGTTACATGTTAAATATAGAACAAATTAAAGAAATTATCCCGCACCGCTATCCATTCTTACTCGTTGATAAAATTTTGGAAGTAGAAGAGGGTAAGAAAGCGATCGGAATTAAAAATGTAACTGCGAACGAAGAATTCTTTAATGGACATTTTCCTGATTATGCAGTAATGCCAGGCGTGTTAATCGTAGAAGCATTAGCACAAGTTGGAGCAGTTGCTGTATTAAAGAAAGAAGAAAATCGTGGAAGACTTGCTTTCTTTGCAGGCATTGATAACTGTCGCTTCAAAAAACAAGTACGCCCAGGTGATCAACTTCGTCTAGAAGTAGAAATGACGCGCGTACGTGGTCCAATTGGAAAAGGAAAAGCAATCGCAACAGTGGATGGTGAAGTTGCGTGTGAAGCTGAAATTACATTTGCAATTGGTGATAAAAAAGAATAGATAGAATAAAAAAACTTCTTGTATTTGTACAAGAAGTTTTAATTTTAACGTTTATTACGTGGTAGGTCGTAGACGTACGTACAACGGNGTAAACGGNGTAGNTG